>CAZBOM010000046.1:4678-11255 GCA_964493375.1 uncultured Mageeibacillus sp.
ATGTTGGCGCTCCGCTCCGCCGCCGCGACGAGGAGGGCGTGCACCTGCCGCCAGTACACTGTCTAGGATGGCTTGGCGAATCGCTTGGCCGCCATGACAAGATATTTCATAAACATCTTCGCCTGTATAGGAGTGTGGAGCGCGAAAACAAGCGATGACGACTTCGTCAATGTCGCCCCAAAAACCGTGAGCAAGCGTATAGCCTTCCATTTTTGATGGTTTTGGAAAACGCGATGATGACGGCGCGAACAATTGATCGCAAATCTGTCCAGAAAGTTGGCCGGAAATGCGAAGCACCGCCAGGCCGCTCTCGCCCGGCGGTGTCGAAAATGCCGCAATCGTGTCAATGTCAGTGTTATACATTGTCTCAGTCAATGATCTCCACACCGGCTGACGGCGCGATCACAACGTAACGGCGAGGCTCGGCGCCTTCACTATAAGTGGTGATTCCGTCCATCTCGCGGAGCGTCATATGGACGACACGTCTTTCCGCCGGAGACATCGGTTTCAGTTTCGATTCACGTCCCGTCTCAAGCACTCGTGTCGCTGTTCTCTTGGCTGTCTGTTGCAAACGTTGTTCGCGGCGGCGTCTGTATCCGGCCACATCAACTACGACTCTTAAGTATTCGTCGATCCAGCGATTGGCGACAATATTGGCCAAATACTGAATCGCGTCGAGTGTTTCACCGTGGCGACCGATAGCGACACCGCAATCACTTCCGATAATGTCGATATGCAGATTGTTATCGTCTTCAAGATAAGATTCGATGCGACCGTGAATGCCGATCCCTGCCAGAATATCTTGAACATAATCGAGCGTCGCATTCTCAGCGGGGATTAGACCGCGTTGATCGGCCGGCACACGCCATTCGTCATCATCAGAAGGCTCAACGTCGAGATCCTGATCATCGAGATCTACTCGCTCGTAATCGTCATCATCCTCTTCCGATTCGTCAAGAAGCTGGTCATCATCTTCAATAGGCTCACTGTCAAAAGGAACAGTTACTCGAACACGGGCGGGGCGACGTCCAAATCCAAGCAACCCCCCTGTCTCCCCTTCATCCAGCACTTCAATAAGCGCTAAGTCTTCATTGACAGATAATTCTTTCAAGGCCTGCTGGACGGCCAGATCGACTGTCTTACCGGTTGTTTCTATGGTGCGTTCCATGTAGGTATCCTCCTCACGCACATGATGAAGTGAATCGATATTTGGCAAAGGTCCGCACCGAACCAACTTGATTATCTAATATGGTGCGATTGATATCTTTCACTTCGCTCTATTTAAAGGCGCGATATCCGCGCGTCTTTTCAGTTGTTATTCAGCTTTATTGCGATCTTTCAATTTCGATTTCAAATTCGCAAAAATGCTCGGTTTGTCCTCTTTCGCTTCGGAGTTCGTTACGTCCTTGGTGCGGGAACGATCGAATGTAGCCTGCTCTTCCGCGTAAGCGAGTCGAAGAGGCATGACATAAAATTTATAGCCGAGTGCCGATTGAAGCAAATACATCACATTTTGGAAAAGCCAATAGAGACACATCGCCGACGGCATGCTGAACATGGTGAACAACATGATGACAGGCATCACGAGATTCATGCTCTTCATCATGCCGGCACCCGGGTCAGGGTTTTGTCCGCGTTTTGCGGGATTCGCTTTCTCGCGCGCCTTTTCTTCTTTTGTTTTCTCGGGACGCGCCGTGCTCATACGCATGAGCCGCATTTGCATCCAATAGGTCATCATCGTGACAAGAATCAAAAGCACGAGGGGGAGTTGAACCTGCCAATCAGCACCAAACCATTCCCAAGGTTTAAATGATGGCGTCATCCCCAGATCAATGCCGAGAAAATTCGTGTTGATTAATTGCGGCAAACGAATCCAACCTTCTTGGACTGACTGTTGCAATGCACTTCCCGAATCACGAAGGCCGTTGATAATCGGGATATCCATAATGGCAATGTTCTTCACTTGCCCTTCTGTCATCAAACCTTGTCCCAGCAAAACTTCACCAATCTTTGTCAAATTGGGAACGGGAACTTGAGTGATAAATCGAAGTGGTGCGCGGAAGATGTAGATGATCGGCCAGATAACCACAAGCTGAAGGAGCGAGGGCAAGCATCCGGATGCCATCGAAATACCGTTATCCTTGTACAACTTCTGCGTGAGCGATTGCACCTTCTGCGGATCTTTCGGATAACGGCGCTTGATTTCGTTCACTTCCGGCTGCAACATCTGCTGCCGCAATGTGCTCCTCTGGCTTCTCAAACCGAGAGGTGTCAAAATCGCGCGAATCAACACGGTAAATAGAATGATAACTAAACCGTAACTGTTCAACCATGAGTAAAGTCCCCCGAGTACCCATCCAAACAGAGAGTATAACGGGTCCAGCAATCCGAGCTGAACGGGAATAAATGGTGTCATGTTGCCTCTTTTCTCACCTTCCGACTGTCTTCATCAAAGCATTGATGGTTCAGACACGCGGAAGAGTAACATGATTTCTTTTCGGGGACGGGGTCATACCCGCCCTTGCAGAATGGATTACATCGCAGGATCCGCCAAACTGCCATTCCGCCACCCTTAAACGCGCCGTGCCGACGAATAGCCTCTGCGGCATAGGACGAGCATGTGGGATCAAAACGACAACAACCGGGATTTCCTGATGATATATAACGCTGATAAAACTTGATCAAACGCAACATACCTGACGCTAAGAATGATGGTTTTTTCATTCGATCGCACGCCAAAATAGCCGCATTGGCGGCATGACATTCGGGCATGCGATTGTTCGCGCTATTTTGCATTTGTCAGAAATCTCTATACCCAACGAGTTGAGTTGGTGCAAGACCGGCACCCGACTCAATCAGGAGACGATCTGTTTCTTCAATTAAAGCAGCCAAAGTGGGTTCCGCTTCTCGTTGCCAACGGCTTGTCACGATTAGATCGAACCCGGGAACTAAATCAACATGTCTAAGACGAAAAGACTCTCTCAGTAAGCGCTTAACACGATTTCGTTGAACTGCCCCGCGTATGGCGCGACTCACAGCAAAACCGACGCGTGGGCTTACATGCGAGAATTCTCTTTGCCTTCTATTGACATGGAGACCGATCCATTGTCCTCGGTAGTACTTCCCTCTGCGATAAACGCGAGAAAAATCACGGTTGTGCTTCAATCGATCTTCAGTCGTCGACACCGAAAACATCGACTACAGCGAGATTCTCTTGCGACCCTTAAGTCTGCGCCTTTTCAAAACAAGGCGACCGGCTCTGGTCCTCATTCTTTTTCTAAAACCGTGTTCGCGAGCGCGCTGCTTGCGTTTCGGTTGATAGGTCCGTCTCATATAATCCCCCCTATTTTAAGGTATCTATTGATCTGATTGACAATTGTCCGTATCCTTCAGCTTCGCTGACAGACACTTGTCCTCATCATTCAGGCATAACGTTCAGATTATACTGAATTGACAGCTACCGCGTCAACTTAAAGGTTATAACGACGCTTGGCTCAATCTTTCAGCTGCTTCCACAACATTTTGCATCAATATTGTCGTTGTCACCGATCCAACACCGCGAGGCACGGGCGTGATGTTCGCGACAATAGGCTCGACCTCATCAAAAGCGACATCGCCGACGAGTTTTCCATCGTCTGTAAAATTGATCCCGACATCAATGACCGTCTGACCTTCTCTAACAAAGTCAGCTGTCACCATTTCAGCCACGCCGGCACATGCGATAATAATGTCGCCTTCTCTCGCGACAGCGGGTAAATCGACGGTGCGCGTATGACACATGGTCACGGTGGCATGTTCTTTAAGTAGCATCATGGCGACCGGTTTCCCGATCACAAGACTGCGTCCGATGACAATCGCTCTGGCGCCTTTAATCGGAATATCATTATGTTTCAGCATGGCCATAGCCGCTTCCGCTGTACAAGGCGCGAACCCAGCCCCTACACCTGTGAAAATACTTGCCATTGAAGCAGACGTAATGCCGTCGATGTCTTTTTCCGGTCGGAGCGTATCACAAACTTTCTTTTCGTTGAGATGCTTCGGAAGAGGACGGAAGAGAAGACAACCGTGGATCGATGTATCGTGGTTGATCATCTCGAGTTCCTTTTCAATTGCTTCTTGGGAAATATCAATCGGCAAGGCGCGGACATCTACTTTGACACCCACTTTTTCGGCTCGCTTCAGTGCGCCACGTTCATAAGACAGATCGTCTTCTTGCGCGCCGACTCGCACAATTGCCAGTGTCGGTTCGATCCCTTTTGCTTTCAACTGCTCGACGCGCTCAATCAATAATTCCGTCGTTTTGTCTGCGACGTCTTTACCAAGTAAAATATTCGCCATGTTCTTCTCCTTGTAGTGAAATCGATACTTGTAGTCTCATCATCTTAGCATGAAACGAAGGATTCTTTCATATTTTTAGTTGCGAAAAGAGATGCTTGGCGACGCACCTCTCGCATATCAGCCGGGGACAGAATCTCTAAAACGGTTTATTGGCTGATCTGAATTACATGACATTGCTATTTGGGAGTCACAATGCTATCTCTTGCCAATGAATAAACTAAGATATTATTGTTCGAATCAGCATAATTTATCTATTTTGCAATTGATTATTGTATAATTAGCAAGTGAGATGATTATCTCGAAATAAACTTTCGATGAAGTTCTCTCTGGAACCATTCTCACTTAGATAAAACGATTATCTAATCGAACCAAAGATCGAAGTGGGTTAGTGCATCGCACGCCAAGAGAGGAGAATGGCGATGAAGCGAATAAAAACGATATGGAAAGGGATACTCATTCTCACTTTGTGCATCACGCTCCTAGTGAGCTTTATCGGGATGCCGGGAAAAGATATTCGCGCAAGATCGATTCACTCAGAAATCAAACTGACTTCGGCTCTCAATTTGAATGAAGGAACTGACATCGCCAAGTATTTAAAAGGGATTCGTGTTGTTATTCCCCCTGCTCATATTGATAAGGAGGTTAATATTACCTTGGCCTTTGAACCAGATGATGGATCGCCGGCATACTTGGTTACCTCAGGTAAAGCAAAGCCAGGAAAGTATATTTTACACGTCTCAATTTTGTTGAAAGATGGTAGCGCTTTTGCGCGTTGGGATCAGTTAAAGTCGACTTTAAACGGGAAGCTAGCGACGATGCAAGTACCTGTCGGTGGAGGTCAACCACCTTTATTCGAGACTGAGGAAGCAGAATGTTATTGGAATATTAATGCCTCTCGTATCTATAAAGTGACATTTGATCCGAAAGGCGGTTTACCGAAACCAAAAACACAATGGCTTACTGACAATCAAAAAGTCAAAAAACCGAAAAACCCGACGAAGCCGGGATTTGAGTTTCGTGGTTGGGGGTTTTATATCGCTCCCGGAGTTGAGCAGTATTTTGATTTCAATGAGGTTATAAGTGGATATGGATCGATTGATTTAATAGCCTTTTGGAAAGCACTGCCGACGACGGCGACTACGACGACAACGACGACAACAACCACCGCGGCTACGACGACAACAACCACCCCAGCTACAACAACCACAACGACTACGACAACCGCAATACCTACGACGACTACGACCGTACCACCGACGACAATTTTGATAGAAATTACGACAACCGAACCTCTAACAGAAGAAACGACAACGACTGAAGAAATAACAACGACTGAAGAAACGACAACGATTGAAACAGAACCTGAAACAACATCGACGACAGAGACTGAGAGATCGAGCGAATCGAGTATTTTTTCAAGCGAAACAACTAAAACGGAACCGACAGAAGATCTCGAAGGAGAGTTCAAGTTACCCTGGTATGTCTATATCATCGGTGGCGCGATACTCTTGTGGGCTGTTCTTCTCATTATCTTCTTCATCATGTACAAGAAGAGAAAAAATAATTAACTCGGTGGAAAAACTTAGAACACGAGCAATGGCTCAATCACCACAAATAATGTAAGCGACCTCAAGAAAAGGACACGTGCTGAATGTATAGGGACAATGATCCTCAGTCTTTTCGGTGACTGATCCTTGATCTCCATTCTCGAGGTCGCTTTTCTTATGCAACTCCCATGTTGATCGCATCCATGGTTTTCGTAGCACCGCTCGTCGCGATTCCGGTATCTCAGATAAACACGTGCGCAACCGCTCTGCGAAATTCTTGTCAAGTTTTCTAAGCGCACTTTGAAGCGATGATTGATTCATCGTTGAGGCTGTCTCACCTCTCCAAACCGATAACATCGACATGGCGAGTGAGAACAAGTCACTTTCAGGAGAAAGCTGACCAAGAAAAATCTCAGGCGCCGCATAGCCTTCCTTGTAAACACGTGATGTTTCCGGAGTCCATGCGTCTTGATCAAGTATTCTCGCGCCGGCAAAGTCAATCAAAACAGCTTTATTGGCGTGGGTAATCACGATATTATCGGGAGAAATATCGAGGTGCGCGAAAGGAGCGCCTGCGCAATACCTTACCCATGTCAATGCCTCAAGAATATCGTCAAACCATCTCTCTAAATGAGAAGAAGTGAGTTCTTTTTTATCTACTTCTCGTAAAGAACGACCGTCTATCCACTCGA
>CAZBOM010000047.1:0-11249 GCA_964493375.1 uncultured Mageeibacillus sp.
ATCTCCCCGTAGCTACTGATTGCTTCATGTGCGTGCGACATGTATTCTACTCTGGCCATCGCTTCCTCTCGGAATGCTCGAACCATCACGAGCGCTTTGTCGACCTCGAGCTCACCGGAAAAAAACAGTCGCATCATAAAGGAGCTCTTGACACTCAAAGCGCTATCAATGTCGTGGGTGGACAAGCTGAGCCATTCTCTCAACTCTTTCCGTCCTTCTTCAGTTATAGAATAAAGTCTTTTATTCGGCTTTTCATGCTGAATAATCCACTCGCTTTCAAGCCATCCCTCTTTTTCCATTATGTTCAGTTCACGGTAAATCTGGCTCGTATTCGCCTGCCAAAAAAATGACAAAGAGTCTTTAAATGATTTATCGAGATCGTATCCCGTCCTGGGAAGGTAATTGAGAATTCCTAACAATCCGTGTTTAAGCGACATATAATCATCACCTCACTAAAATATTCTATAAGATGAATATACTATTGCATACAAATTTGTCAATAGCAAAATCCCACAGTTTTAATTAATATGACAATAAATCTCTAATCTGACTAGACATTAAAAATATTATAAATATAATAACAAACAAAATTATAAATTTCATGCTATTAAGAACAAGAATATATATTAAAAGAAAAACAATATCATTCATTATAAAGATACATGAAACGTATTTCACGATCGTATTTTTTATCAAAATTGCTTACAATGAAATCGAAGGAGACTCCTATGTCGGAATATAAGCACATTGAACATCCCTTGCCACCTCTTTATGACTTTAAGAGTCGAATCTTGATCCTCGGGAGCTTCCCATCCGTGAAAACACGCGAAGAAGGGTTTTTCTATGGGCATCCGCAGAATCGTTTTTGGCCGATGTTATCGGCCTTGCTTGAGATCGATCCGCCACTAGTCGTGACCGATCCCGACCGCGCGCGGCGAATACTTCTCGAGCGCCGTGTCGCGATGTGGGACAGTATTGCTTCCTGTGAAATTATCGGCAGCAGTGACAGTTCTATCAGAAATGTTGTTCCTACCGATTTATCGAAGATATTTTCTACAGGAGACATCCGGCATGTTTTCTGCAATGGTGCGGCATCACACCGATATTTCGTGAAATACCAAGCAATCCCATTACATATCGGTGTCTCTCGAATGCCCAGCACCTCACCTGCGAATGCGGCACAATCGCTCGACGATCTCATCCGAGCGTGGTCTGTCATCCTCGACTACCTGGATTAACATCGGTAAAACAGTTGGCAACCATAACAATGTACTGTCATTCTCGACAATTTGGATCAACACACCTGAACCAAGAAGCGGAAATTCTTTAACAAATAAAGAGGAATTAATTTAGCAAAGAAAAAATATCTTGTCTGTAGCAAACTCTTTCGAACAAGGGATGAAATCGATTAGCAGATCGAATGAAAGGAAAAATACGAAGATGAAAAAATACTTAATCTACACCATGGAAGGCAAAAAAATGTGCTTCCAGCACGCCCTCATGAACGCGAAGCAGCTCAAAGAAGGAGGCCATGAAGTTAAAATCATTCTTGAAGGGGCTTCCTGCGCTTTGCCTCCGGAGCTCGAGCAAGAACAGAACAAACTATATTTATCTTTAAAAGAAGACGGCACCATTCACGGCGTTTGTCTCGCTTGCTCCAAGGTTCTCGGTGTCTACGAAGAAAACGAAAAAGCAGGACTCCGTTTCCTGTCCGACATGTTCAACCACGCCGGTATGCTCGATTTCATCAATGACGGTTACGAAGTGATCGTGTTTTAAGTTTGCATCGCGGCTGAATGCCGGCATGATCGATCATGTTAACAGAGCTTAGCTTCGTCATTCTTGTCTTTGAGGCTGAGTTTCATCGGACAGTTCCGTGAAGATTAATTATGTCGATCAAATTTACGAAGCTTATAAACAGTGCAAGACAGGCGTTCTAACCATATGTTTGCGCCTAATACTCGAACATTTTTTGACAATAAAAGAGATCCTCAAGTTTTGTTTGAGGATCTCTCGAATTACTCTATTCAGTTTAGTTTCTAGAATCCAATTACATCTGGCGATCAGAATCGAGCTGGCTTTGCTTTGGCAATTACCGACTTTGAGAACAAAAAAACCATGTACTCAAGCACGATTCGCAGCTTGCAAATTGAGAAGTTGCCTTATTTGCCTTTCGTAAAACGATCGGCGACGATATCCCAGTTGACGAGGTCCCACCAAGCTTTTAGGTAGTCGGCGCGTCTGTTCTGATATTTCAGGTAGTACGCGTGCTCCCAGACGTCATTCACGAGAAGAGGTGTCTGGCCTTTGCTGACGGGTGAATCTTGGTTCGAGGAAGGGACGATCTTGAGCTCACCCTTGTCGAGAACGAGCCATGCCCAGCCACTGCCGAACTGTCCGGCGCCGGCCTTCTCAAACTTGTCTTTCATCTCATCAAAACTGCCGAATGCGTCATTGATCGCTTTCGCAAGCTCACCTTGCGGCTCTTTGGGGCCACCGGGTGTCATGGTCTCCCAGTAAATGGAGTGGTTATAGTGTCCTCCACCGTGGTTAATAACCGCTTGGCGTTTCTCTTCGGGAATCTGGCTTAAGTCTTTGAGTAACTCCTCAACTGTTTGCTCTTTCAGATCGAGTCCTTCGATGGCTTTGTTGAGATTGTTGACATATGTCTGATGGTGCTTGTCGTGATGCACTTCGACTGTCTTTTGGTCGATGACCGGCTCAAGCGCGTCGTATGGATACTGCAAAGCTTCTAGTTTATACATTTGACCCTCCTTAGGATGTGGCGCCCTCTTATGCGCCGTTTGAACGTAATAAATCTTGTCTGGATGATCCAGCACTAATTAATAAACATTATACGTGGTTAATATCATTTTTGTTGTATCTTAGGTACTCGTTTGAAAATGGCAGTTTTTTCTAGACATTTTCAAGAAACAGATAAAAATTTTCCTTAAATCATGCGATTTTCAGGAAATTCTGTATATTTTTTTAAATTAGGACTCACATGCTCGAATAAATGTGGTATTCTAGAAAACGTTGCAAGCTCGATCATTTTCACAATCCTTCCTGAACCGGATGATCATTGGAAAACCTAGCTTCAACAAATGACCATAACCAGAAAGGAAGGAAAAACATGTCTGATCGTGACTTAACATGCAAAGATTGTGGCGCCACTTTTGTTTTCACAGAAGGCGAACAAGCATTCTACCGTGAAAAAGGCTTCGACAACGATCCTATTCGTTGCCCGGAATGCCGACGCGAGCGCAAACGCCAACGCCAGGACTCACGTCCCCGTCGCTAATTGGTTTATACCAATCGATGCAAAACACCGTCAGCCTAGCACTGACACAAAAAATTGAAAAGCTGTTTTTCAAAAATAAAAAGGCACACGACTCAAAGATCATGTGCCTTTTTCTATTTAGTTAAGTCTGAGCGCGGAAGGCCAAATAGCTAACCAAGATCGAGAAGGCGCAGAATATCGTTCATATCTCATGCATGTCCACGTGTGTTCAAGAATGACTTGAGCGCGGAGCGGACAAAACATTTCATTGCCCGCATTTTGTATTCGCCTGAAAGAAACTTGTCCGCAATGTGGACGGGTTACTTTATCGTACGCTCATGTTCAGGAATGACAAATGTAAGATAAACAATACCGCAGAGAACTTGAATGGCACCCGAGATAGTAACAGTGTATCGGAGCAGTACAGGTCGCATCAACGCACCTAACACAGCTCCGGCGAGAAAGATAGCGACATGCAACAAAAAATAATGAAACTTCCATCGTTCCCCAATTTCTCCGCGGATCTTTCTACCAAGCGCAACACCGGCATCTGTAAGATAACCCGTCATATGCGTCACGCGTGTCGTCACCCCACGAAAATTCTGCAAAATCCCATTTTGCAACCCGAGTGACAAGGACGCAAAGAAACACGGAACCATAATCCAAGCACTGGGGAAGACAAGCGACATGATGGCATAAAGCAAACCTTGAATCATCAAAAAATGCCCATAACGTCTGGATTTTCCAACGCTACATTGATAAAAAAGCATGCCTGCAATCGTCGACCCGATAAAAAAAACAACAATCAATCCGAAATAAGTTGCCGCAAGCGTCCAACTGTTGTTACGAATAGCGATAGCAAGTTGAGTAAGATTTCCCGTATGGTGAGACACTGCCAAAGCAGGACTTATCGTTGCTTCAGCATTCATAAAACCAGCCGAAAACGTCATCAACGATACCCATCGACTCGAATTCCTTCGCGAAAGCTCCCTCATACAACCTCACCTCATCTTTACCTCATCTTTATTTCAGCATCAATTGTCCCAAACACCAATTAGCCGGTTATCATCAGCATCCAACCAACGGAGACTATTAAGTTGATTTCAGTCTATTGATCATATCATGCCGTTTGAAAAATATCGGCCTCCCAAAATGAATGATAACGCTGTCTTCACTGAATCATCCTAAATAAGAACGAAAGTAGCTTTACTGAGCAAAAATCTCGCGACCTTGGCCGGAATTGCCACTTATCCAAAACGGTTTTTGTACAAGCTGTTATATTGGCCACTTTTGCCACGATCTTGGATAGAAATTCCACTTATCCAAAATATTTTTGGACAGGTTGAAATAAAGACCACCTTAACCGCGCCCTTGCCCGGAATTGCAACTTATCCAAAACGGTTTTTGTACAAGCTGTTATATTGGCCATTTTTGCCGCGATCTTGGCTAGAAATTCCACTTATCCAAAATATTTTTGGACAGGTTGTAAAAATGACCATGAATTGCCTAGAATTGGCCGAAATTGCAACTTATCCAAAAAAGCATTTGGATAGGTTGGAATAATGACCACCTGTGTGAGAGGAATTTACACCACATCTAGGGCTTGACTAATTCTTTGTCAAGACGTGATGTAACAGCTGAAAAAATGCCCGCCCGCTACTGACGTTACTATTCCAAAGCTAAAAATTAGTGTGTGTTGCAGCTTGGCAAAACTAGGGTTTTGTCTGCTATCGAGAGTTGTTTGAAAAGTTACTGAAAATCTGGAAATTTGAACAGCCTTGAATTATTTCTGAAGAAAAGAAAGCGCAGATGCCCTATGTGATTTCATATTAGGAAACCCGTTGGGACATCTGCGCTTTTAATACTAATTAGTTCTCGCAAATTGAGTGCGAGCGAGTGATCCGTTGATTGCTGATGGATCGCTCGAGCGTTATCGTATTCAAATGCCCGGCTATCAATTCTTAGCAGTTGAGACTCGCTGTCAATTCTTTGCTATTAATAGTTGGTGGCTACGATTTGGAAGAAAGGTTGCTCATGTTTGCAGACGGGGCAGAGAGCGGGGGCTTTTTTGCCAACGTGGATGTGTCCACAGTTGTCGCAGAGCCACGCGGTCTCGCTGTCTTCGCGCTCGAAAACAATTCCTTCCTCGATGTTTGCCTTCAGGCGGTTGTAACGTGCCTCGTGATGTTTTTCAATCGCGGCGACCATGCGGAACAAGGTAGCGATGCGCTTGAAGCCTTCTTCTTCGGCGTCTTTGGCGAAGTTCTCGTACATTTCTGTCCACTCGTAATGCTCGCCCGCAGCGGCATCGGCCAGATTGTCGAGAGTTCCGGGAATGGCGTCATCATGTAGCAACTTGAACCAAATCTTGGCGTGCTCTTTTTCGTTTCTTGCGGTCTCTTCAAATAAGTCAGCGATTTGCTGATAGCCATCTTTACGGGCTTGCGAGGCGTAGTAGGTGTACTTGTTGCGAGCCATTGACTCACCGGCAAAAGCTTCTTGCAAATTCTTTTCGGTTTTTGTTCCTTTGATGTTTTCCATGTTTTACTCTCCTTGTTAATGATTCATTACTAATTATGGGCGATTGATCGCCTTCTGATCACCATCGCAGGTGTCAAAATCTTTGGTTGTTATTCGATGGTTACCGGCCTTCTGATCACCATCGCAGGTGTCAAAATCTAGTTGCTATTCAGTGTTTGTCGGTCTTCTGATCACCATCGCAGGTGTCAAAAACTAGTTGCTATTCGGTGTTTGCCGGCCTTCTGATCACCATCGCAGGTGTCAAAATCTTTGGTTGTCATTCGATTGCTTTCTGTTTCGCTTTTTCTTGGCATTTCGGGCAAATCCCTCGGAACACAATCTCGTGGCCGGTTAGCTGAAATTTGTTCTCTTTGGGGAAGTGCTCATCGATTTGCGGAAGGACAGGCATGTCTACGTCAGATAGCGTCCCGCACTTCTCGCAGTAGATGTGGTAGTGCTTTTCAAGAATGGGGTCATAGCGGTATGTCCCGTCTTCGCCGACAAGACGACGGACTTCACCATCCTCTACCATGCGATTCATCGTCCGATAAGTTGTTGTTTTATTGATGGAAGGTGCCGTCTGCATGACGCATTCTTGAATTTCTTCGACAGTCGGATGGTTGAGTGTTTGCAGGCACTCGGAGATGATTTGGCGTTGATTGGTCATACGCCGATGCGCTCCATGTTGCGTCAAAGGTGCCATCACAAGATCCTTTCTGTCTTCATTTAACAAGTCAAGTATAGCAGTATTTGCAAATAGGTTGCAATAGTGTAATGAACAAATCCCGAGATTACATCCATCGTTTATTCATGATCCTTTTTACTTTTTTCAAAAAAGCTACGATGGTTTCAAAAATCAAAACTCGCTTATTCGAAGTTGATTTTCTTTGGTTTCGACTTCAATGACGGCGCTTCCCCAGCGTGTGAGTGATTTTTCGATTGTGTCGTGTGCCGGGTTCAGCTCAATCCGCCAGCACGCGTGACCTTCGAGATCTTGGGTAAAGGCAATTTCCAGTTCTCGATTCGACGTCATCTCGCGCGCGACGATCGGTTCATTCTCAACGTGATACAGCCAGAGACGGCCATTGGCGGGATATTGTCTTAAATGGATGAAGACACGATTCGGTTTGCCCGTTAGGAAAAAATCGTTTTGTTCGTAAGGATAATCGGGGCATGCCGTGGCACCGTGTATCGATTCTCCGAATTGTGTGAGATAAGCTCCCACTTCGTCAAGAATTTCGAGCGATGGTTCAGGGACAGCGCCGCGGCCGTCCGGTCCTATGTTGAGCAACAAATTCCCACCTCGGCTCACGACTTGAGTCAGTTGGCGAATAATATCATGAGGTGTGCGCCAGTTGTGATCGCTTTTTTTGAAGCCCCATGAATGGTTGAGCGTGGCGGGGAGCTCCCAGAGCTTTGATTGCGCCGATCGCGGGAGCATGTTGTCACCCGTTGTGATGTAGTCGCCGAGTCCACAGCCGATGCGCCCGGAAATCAGGCAAGTCGGCTGCAAGGAACGAATCAACTCTTTGACTTGCGCGCATTCGTCAGCCGTCATGGAGATCGGCGTATCGAGCCATATCATTGTGAGGGGTCCGTAATGGGTCAGCAATTCGCGGATTTGAGGGAGACATTTCTCATTGAGATACTGTGTGAACAAAGCCGGAGACGGTAATTCGCGATAAGCTCGAAGTCCGCCCGGATGATCCCAATCTTGAGCTTGAGAATAGTAGAGACAAAAATGCAAACCGTGCTTCGCGCATGCTTCCGACATTTCACGCACGAAATCGCGAGCGCAGGGACTTTGTTGAACACTATTGAAAGAATCGACTTTCGAATCAAATAGCGCAAAACCGTCATGGTGTTTCGCTGTTAAACAAACGTATGTCATCCCCCATGAGCAGGCAAGCTCGCAGATACGATCGGCGTCAAAATCAATCGGATCGAAAGATTTTGCGAGTGCTCGGTACCCGTCATCGGGGATATTAAGCGTTAACCGAATCCACTCAGCCAAAAAAGGTGTGATCTCACCTTTATATTCTCCTCCGAGCATAGAGTAAAGCCCGAAGTGGATAAATAACCCGTAACTGGCATTTTTGAAAATGATCTTTGCTTGCTCCGGCGAGTGTGGAGAATGCTCAAACTTGGTTTCGAAATTGAGCTTTTCCGTTTCGCCTTGCCCCGGCGAGTGTGGAAACTTCCCCGATGACTCGAGGCGCACTTGCCAAATCTATTAAATATGTCTGCCAAGCTCGAGAGACTCGGGGCATGAACTGGATTGGAAGCTTTTCCAAAACGCAAAGCCGTCCCTACATGGATGTCCGTTTTGTAAGGGAGCGATATTTGGGCGATTTGGCCGACATTTTTGTGAGTGACACCGCTACCGAGAATAAGTGTAGGTCTCGCTCGCTCTGCGTACCAACGGAGTCGATCGAGATTGTCACTGACCTTCCCTCGTCCCAACGACGTCAGAATATGTGTGATTCGCGGATATTGATTGATGCGTTCCAGAGAGGCTTCGACATCGGAACTCTCATCGATTGCCCGATGGAATGTGATATCGAAATCGGTGCTCTCCACGATTTTCGCTAGCGTCTCAATATCAGCGATCCCCTGATCATTCAGAATCCCTATCACCACTCGACGAACACCCTGTTCTTGAAATCTCAAGGCATCTCGGCGCATTTCAGACAGCTGATTGTCGTCATAGACAAAAGAGGATTGATTGGGGCGAAGCATGACGGCGACAGGGATGCTTACGGAAGCGAGCACCGCTCTCACCAAGCCATCACTCGGCGTGTAACCTCCACACTCAAGACAAGAGATCAGCTCAATTCGATCTCCGCCATTCGCTTCAATCGCAAGAGCATCATCTAAACTTGTGGCGATACATTCTATCTTCACAGGCTTCACTCCTTCACTGAGTTAGATGATGTCGGCCAATCTCATGATGACGATTGCCGACGATGTTGGAGTCTTTTGCCATCAGGCTCCATGGCCATCGCGTCGTCTAAACTGGTGGCAATACATTCAAGAATCACAGGTTGATCTCCTTATCGAGATAGATGTCCTTTTGCCTCTTCGATGAGCACTCTCCAAATGCTTCAATTGCCATCGCGTCATCTAAACTGGTGGCAATACATTCAAGAATCACAGGTTGATCTCCTTATCAATCGCTTTGGCCAATTTCATTCTTGACTCTAATGCAATCTTATCACGTGTATTTAGTTTCCATTAAAAAACTGGCGGTGTTTTGACCGCCAGTCTTCTAATAAACGCTTAGTATTGCGATATCTTTTATTTACCAAAAATGCCTTTGACTTTGTCAATGATGCCACCGGCTTCTTCCACATTCAGTTTGGCTTTAACGCCTTCTATGATGCCTTGGATCTGCTCATCGGGAAGATCGATGCCCGCCACTTCTTCAACGGCTTTAACAGGGTTGCTGGAGAAGAGCTTCGAGAAAGTTTCGTCCAGATTTATCTTCTTTAGAATGTCTTCAATAATTTGTTTAATATCCATGTTTTTCTCTCCTTTATATGGTGGATGTCCGCAAAAAACCTCCTACTTCTGCTTATCGCTTTGAAAGAAGTAGTCCTTGCAATTTTTATAAGAGTTTTTCGCTTAGTGCTTAATACTCTAGAACGCGAGGGAGTTCTTTAGCCTGAGCCACCCAATCCTCTACTTGTTTCTCTGTCGGAACTTTTCTGACGAGCTTCTTTTCTTCGTTGACTTCTTCCATTTTCTTGGTGAGGTTGGCGGCATTGCGTTGCGCAAGCTCCGGAACCGTATCAACGCCAGCCGCTTCAAGCAGTTCCGCATATTCGCCGGCAACACCTTTGATGCGGAAAAGGTCCGCGTGGTTCGCCCACTTGAGAATCAGTTTCTCAGAAAGTTCTGATTTCTCGGCGAGGTCTTGTCTGCCTTTTTTCGTTGTGGCCGCTTCGAGAAGTGCTTCAACCGATTTAATTCCGATTGCTTCAAGCTTGGCTTCGTAGACTTCTCCGATGCCCTCAATTGTGCTAAGTTTAGCCATCTGTCTAATCCCTTTCAATCTTCATTGAATCCGTTTGTATGCTAATTGATTCCATTAGTCTTATATTATTCCTAATTAATAAAATCAACAAGATGATGTATGTTTTGTAACACATCTTTCTTTTTTGATTGAAGACTAAAATTCATAACTCTTCGAAACATTCGCGGTGCCTTCATTCGCGCCTAGTCTTTCGATGAACTGAGTCCCTAGTTTAGATTTCAAACCGTGCCGGGCATGTTTTCTTTCACTTGTTCATTATTCCCGGATCATTTGCGCGCTTTTATTCCGTAGCGTCAGCGTCTTGCGGCATTTGGTACGATTTCATTCGTTCGTTTTTCTTATAATAATCTGAAGGAGGGTTTTCACGATGGTTAGAAAAGTTTTAAATATGGTGAAGGGTTACCGGACTTCGGACGGAGCCGGTGTGAGTTTGGTGCGCGTATTGGGGAACCGAACGGTCAAAGAGTTCGATCCGATTCTTATGCTCGATTCTTTCGACAGCTTAAACCCCGATGATTATACGGCGGGTTTCCCGATGCACCCGCATCGCGGGATTGAGACGATCAGTTACGTATATCAAGGTGGCATGGTTCATCGCGATAGTATCGGCAATGAAGATGCGATTTCCGACGGAGAAGTTCAATGGATGACAGCCGGTTCCGGTATCATGCACGAAGAAAAACTGCCGGCTTCTGAGCGCATGCTTGGCGTGCAACTCTGGCTCAATCTCCCGGCGAAAGACAAAATGGCGCCGCCGGCCTATCACAGTGTGAAACGCGAAGACATCAAAGAGATTCCCCTTGAAAACGGGAAGGTTCGTTTGCTCGCGGGGAAATGGAAGGACGAGCAAGGTTATGAAAGCGAGTACTTGCCGCTCGATTACTACGACATTCATCTCGATCCAAATTCTTCGGTCGTCGTTGAGACAGATCGCGACCGCTCCGTGATGGTCTTCTTGCTGTCAGGCGATGCGGTGATTGCCGGAGAACCTGTTGAAGAAAAAACGGCCGTCAAATTGTCGGAAGGGGATCGTGTCGAAATCGCGAGCACAGATGCGAAAGCGCAAGTGCTTTTCATCAGCTCAAAGGCCATACACGAGCCGGTCGTGTGGGGCGGTCCCATCGTCATGAATACTCAAGCAGAGCTCCAGCATGCATTTCAAGAACTCCGAAACGGTACTTTTTTAAAGGAAAAAACAGCTTATTAATATGCCCGTCGGCGTTCCGATTGGCGATCCGATTCTTGTTTTCGCCGTTCGCGGCAGTTTCTGCCACCGATGCATATCATGAGACCACCGAGGAAGCCGGCGACATGCGCCCACCACGCAATGCCGCTGGCGCCTTTTGATATGCCTGAAAATAACTGAATGACGAACCAAACAATGAGATAGATAGGAGCGGGTATCGTGATGAA
>CAZBOM010000048.1:0-11225 GCA_964493375.1 uncultured Mageeibacillus sp.
ATCTCGATACGTCGGACGAAGCTCTTATCAGTCGCTACAATCAATCGAGACGAGATCATCCATTGGCTCAAGATCGTTCACTCGCGGAAGCAATCCGAGAGGAGCGAGAGTTGTTGTCTCCTATCAAAGCGCTTGCGACGGATATCATCAATACGACAGCACTCTCCAATCACGGATTGCGGGAAAGGCTTCAGCAATTATTTGCTCATTCCGAAGCGCGCGATGAGCTCACGATCCTTGTCCAATCATTCGGGTTTAAATATGGCTTGCCCCCTGATGCCGATATCGTCTGCGATGTTCGATTTCTCCCTAACCCACACTACATCGAACACTTAAAGCCACTATCAGGTCTCGATCAACCTGTCATCGATTTTCTTACTCAGTATCCGGAAGCGGAAGAGTACCTCAATCGTCAGTGCGACATCTTTGAATACACGATGCCTTTCTATGTTCGTGAGGGAAAGCAACGACTGAACATCAGTATTGGTTGTACAGGTGGACGACATAGAAGTGTTATGTCGACAGAAAGGATTGCCGCCTTCTTAAAATCGCTTAACTACAAAGTGTTTGTCTTGCACCGTGATCTTCGTCGCGATGTAAGACAGCGACAAATTGATGCGATGGATGCAAACGAATCTTCTTCATGACATACTCATCTAGCATTCGGAAAGAACTTATCGACCGTTATCCGGCGCAAGCAGAATCGATGGAATGGGCGATGGCTTCGTTTGCAGCCTTTTCTGCTGTTCTGGGAATGGTTGATCCTATCGACGACGGCTGGCTTGTTACCATCCGCGTTACCGGCGCTTACATTTCGCAAATGTTAGAAAATATTGCCGTGACGCTTTCCTTCCCACTTCGCCGAAAGAAATCTGGTCGCCGCGATGTGAGTCTAACTTTTTTCGTACCGAGTGAAAGGCGTTCTTCCTTATTTTTCGATTTCGATCACTGGTGGGAGGTCACGGCAGAACAGGGGTTAGAGCCTGTGTTCTCTGCGTTTTTTCTATCGTGTGGCGTAATGTCTGACCCTTCGACAGGTCGTTATCGCTTGGCATTCGCGCCTTACTCTGATAATGCCATCCCCCTGATGATGCGCTTATTCGCGAACGGAGAGTTGGTGCCAGGTCAATCGTGGCATCAAGGAAAGCGACATTTGATTTTCTCGAATGGAGAGGATATCTCGAGATTTTTGTTGTTATGCGGAGCTCATCACGCGCTTCTTAAATTCGAAGAGAAGCGAAGTGAACGCGAAGTGCTCGGGCAAGTGAATCGTTTGGTCAATTTCGACGAAGCCAATGCAAGCAGGCGTGCACAGTCAATTTCTGTACAGCTTCAAGCAATCGAGACAATCGAGCGGTTACGCGGGCTTGATTCGCTGTCGCCGGCTCTTGCGGAAGCGGCGAAAGCGCGTTTAGAAAACAGAGGCGCTTCGCTGGAGGAATTAGGAGCGGGGATGTCTCCGCCCGTCAGTAAGTCAGGGATGAGTCATCGTTTTACGAAGCTGAGGGCGCTCGCGCGATTGCTTGAAAGCAAGCAGGATCAAAATTGAGTATAAATAGAGAGTGGTATACTAAATCAGAATATAGATCATTTTGATTTGATTTACCGTTCTCTCGATCGTGCGAAATCAATCAACATCATCGTTGCTATTGATCGTTGCTCGATTTGAGAATTGACGCTGACCATATAAGTTCTGATAAAGTTTTGAATCCGCATCCTGCAGGATAGTGGGTTCTAGGTAAGTGAGTATGGACTATTTAGAAGGCTTTTTGATTGGACCTATCTGGAGTGACACAGATTACCGGTCTCGTCGACACTATCATGCGCATGTGCTTCTCGCAGCATTGATGGGTGCCGCCTTTGCGTCACTCCTGTTTATACCTGAATATGTGTCAAAATGGATGATCGTTCCGTGGCCGCTTTCGCTCGTTCTTCTCATCGTTTTAGTTGTCACCACACCGCTATTGTCAAGCATTTACTATCGAATCCCCGTGTTTATCAGGCCATTGATACTGATTCTATACGCAGCGAAATATGTGCTTCTTTTCTTTGTGTTAGCCCATATTTTTCTCCCGATGGTGACGATTGATAAAGAGAGACTTCCCGCGATGTTATTCGCACGCATGGATGATCATATCAGTCGTTCGCTGAATCGGTTTAGTGGCTCAGGGAAAGTGCTTATGACCGTCGCCGGCGTTGTGATTGGTGCTCTGTGGATCATCGCCGAAGGTCTTGTCGTCATACTCGTCTTAATCGCCGTGCCGCTTGTCGCTATCGGTTTACTCAAAGGCATTCGTCAACTGCTCGATATCGGTCTTTATGAATTGATTGACCGTTTTATCGTTAAAAGAAACCCCGTCGTTTCCGATGAAATTCCTTGGCTCGGTAAAATTGATGAGGGATTGGCTGAGAGCTCTACGGCCAAAGTTGGAACAAAACGAGCAACGCTATACGAAGATGATGATGACGATCGAGACGATGCGGACACATTGTTCGTTACACGGAAGGTTCCGGTGTTGCCGGCAGAAGAAGCTCCTGTTCCTGTTCGGCGCACACGTCGTCTCCATTCCGTCAGTCGTGATGGATTCGTGCGTCGCCTTGTTATTAATGATGAAGAAGAAAAAGAATTCGAACCGGACGCTTTGAACGCGAATGATGAGCAGGAGAAAGAATTTGATTCGGACGCTTTCATTGACGCTGATCGTGAAAGCCGGCGAAGCGAACCACTTGACGAAACAACGAGGTTTCTAGAAACGGCTCAAATGGAAACCGCAAGACAAACTGAACCCGATTCTTATGAAGGAATCCTGGAAACGCTTGAATCAGAAGGATCGGAACAACAAATTGACACAGAAGAGACAGACATTTTTAGCCATCTGGACAATAATACAATCAATAGACAAAACAAGTTGCGAATGATAGATAAACTCCGTCTCAGCCATGATACGCCTCTTGAAGAATCCTTGCAAAATAAGGATCCACTCGAGCAAGTATTGACTCAGATTGACGAAGAAGAATCCTAGATCGGAGGAAATTGCATGGTCTTTCCCCACTGATTATCGTGTGGGTTAGGTTTGCGACAAATCTTATGAACAATTACTACAATCCAAATGAAAATAACCCTGGAACAAGTCATGAGAATCGTAACGAGAATCCCGGCTCGAACTCGCAGAATAATCATTACTTTTATGGTCAAGGACAAGGCACCTATTATGGCCGCCCGCCACAACCTCAGTACCAGCCGCCGAAAAACTCCGGTAGTGCGGCGCTTGGTGTTATTATTGTCGGGCTGTTGGCCGTTTTGTTGTTTACGGCAATTGCCGGATTTTTAGTATTCTTGTATCGAGGCTATAACAGCTTTGTGGATGTTAAACCGATTGAGTCTACGGCAAGTGCGAACGAACCGGATAAGACTGTTCCGCAACAAAGTACTGTGCCGGCGGAAGACCCCGTGACTCCGGGCGTCGGCATTGATCCAAGGTTTAATCTTGAAGACATCGCGCGTCCCGCTCCGCAGGATGGGAAGAAGCTATTATCAATCCCTGAAATCGTCGATAAAGCGAAGCCGGCGAGTGTCGCGATTTACACAAACGTCACGGTTGATCGCGGTGAGTACTTCGGATTAGTTGAAAGTACGGTTGCCGGATCGGGCTTTATTATTACTGAAAACGGCTATATCGTTACGAATGCCCATGTTATCGAAGGGGCTCGAAGCGTGCATGTCTATCTTGAAGATGATCGCACGTACGAAGCCTCCGTCGTCGGTGCCGATCGACTCGCTGATGTCGCCGTCTTAAAAGTCAATGCGACAGGCTTGCCGACGGTACAACTTGGTGATTCAGGGAAACTGCTCGTCGGAGAAATAGCGATTGCTATTGGAAATCCGACCGGTAAACTAAGGGGGACTGTCACGTCAGGCATCGTATCGGCGCTAGAACGTGAAATGTCGGAGTCGCCGATCCCGCTCATTCAAACAGATGCCGCCCTCAATTCAGGCAATTCCGGAGGAGCGCTTCTAAATGCTTACGGAGAGGTCATCGGTATTAATCAGTTGAAAATTGTATTTGCCGATCCCGGGAAGCAGGAGCCGATTCAAGGTATCAGCTTCGCCATTCCGATCAACGCGGCAAAGACGATTATTCAGAGCCTGATTCAGACAGGCAAACATGAGTGGCCGATGATGGGAATCACCGTCTCGACCGTTCAAGAAGAGCTTGCCGGTAAACAAGGGCTACACTACCCCGGTGTCGTTGTCGTCTCTTTAGAGCCGAATGGACCGGGGAGCAAAGCCGGTTTGCAAGCAGGCGATGTCATCACGAAAATTGGTGGCAAAGATGTCACAACAACAAGACAACTGTCCAATGCGAAAAATGAATATAAAGTCGGTGAAGCCGTCGTTCTCACGATTTATCGTGGGGAGCGCGTCATGGAAGTGACGCTCGTGTTCGGTTCATCGCGATAATACTGTTTTTCAAGACAGATAAAAATTTCTGTCACGCCATACCATGAAGCGAAGAGAAATAGTTGCTTATGAGAATCGATAATTTGAAAGGGATAAACGGAAAATGAATCATGTAAAAGTTGTTTTTGAACCGAGATATTACGGGATACTCTCAACCGATAAAAGCCAATTGACGCTTGGTGACGGCGAGGGCGAGTTTCGACCTTACGATTTAGTGCTAGGTGGCTTGAGTGCCTGTTATTACGCGACATTTCTCAGCATTGCCCGAAAGATGAACCTCGATTACACGAAAGTCGAGATTGAAATTACCGGTGAGAAACAAACAGAGCCGCCGGAGTTGTTGCGACATGTGTTGGTAGACGTTACCGTGTACGGCGTGTCACTTGAGAAGAGCAAACAATTTGATCGAGCTGCCGATGTGGCGAATCGGTATTGTTCTGTCTATCAGACGATTTCGAGAGTCGCGGAGATGGAGACGCGCTTGACCTTGAAGCCTGAATAAGTTTAGAAGAAGGTGTGACTATGCGAGGTCGCGGGTGGATACGTGACATCATTTCTCACTTCATTATCGTATCTCTTCTCGGGGTAGGTTTATATTTTCTGTACAAAAAGGCGATGGAAACACCTGCGCTGAAAGAGGAGAGCTGGGTCACAACGGTATTCATTGTGGCGGCCGTTCTCTTGGGTTTGATGCTCATTATCTTTGCGCGGCAAGTTTTTTCTCGCGTCCGATTAGAACGCTTTCGCCCGGGAAATCCTGATAGCCTGGAACGCTTAGATAAAATGAGACGATTTCGCTTGCCGGTGCGATATCGAGAGCTCCAAGAGAATTGGCCTGATGCTCGCGCAGATTTACGACAATTCTATCTCGATAAAAAATGGCATCCGGTTGACGGCAAACCGTTTGATGCCGTTTTACACCGCGTCCGAAAAATTCCATCTTGGGGCAAACCACCTTATGTTGATCGGCTCTTCATTTTCTATCATCCCATGTTGAACGTCATCATTGTCGACCAGACGTTGAAAATGTGTGAACGCGCGATCAAAAGAAGCTATGCTACGGCTCCGGCACCGAGAAACTTCATTATTTTTCTCACCGATATGAAAAATCACGAAGAAGTAACATCGACGGCGGCAGGCGTTGTAAACTATCTTTGTAGACTTGCGAAAAAGACGAGTCTCTACCCTGTGTTAGTCGATTTTAATGGAGGAAGAGTTTTTTATCCACTTGATACGACGCTCATAAGTCGTTTTCACCGAGTGGCATATTACTTAAATCGCGTGAAGTTGACACGCTTTATCCGTCTGCAAGTGCCTAGAAAAAATGAACCGGGTGAACAGGCAGACTCAAATGGATGAGGAGTTTGAATCGAGTCGACGTCAGATTTCTCATCCCTAGTAAGACGGTATATGAGAAATGAATAAGAAATATAATGTAACGGGCATGACATGCGCGGCGTGTCAATCGAATGTCGAACGAGTCGTCGGAAGACTCGAAGGGGTGAGCGAAGTCAATGTCAATTTGCTGACGGGTAAGATGTCGCTCAAGCTCGATGAAACGATCCAACAAGAATCTAGAATATTTGAAGCTGTAGAAAAAGCAGGCTTTGGTATTAGCGCTGAATCAGATACTTCAATATCAGAAAAACAAGTTCGCAAAGATTCAACGCAAGCATTGATTGACGAGCGCCAACGAGAAGCGCGTCAAATCAAAAGGCGACTTATCTGGTCTGTCATCTTAATGATCCCGCTCATGTGGCTTTCGATGGGACATATGGTTGGATTGCCGATGCCTTCCTTCCTAGATGGTCATGCGAATGCCATTACTTTTATTGTCTTCCAAATGATTCTCTCGTCCATCATCATGCTTATCAATCGCCAGTTTTTTATTTCCGGGTTCAAAGGACTCGTACACCGCGCGCCAAACATGAATACACTCATTGCGCTCGGTTCGGCGGCGGCTTTTATTTTCGGGATTTTCGCGCTAATAAGGGTGGGCAACGGATTGGCGGCAAATGATGCTGATCTGATTAATCGCTACTTACACCAGCTCTACTTCGAGTCGGCGGCCATGATTCTCGTATTTATCACGGTCGGAAAAATGCTTGAGGCTCGCGCGAAGGGAAAGACATCGGAAGCACTAAGCGGACTCATGGAGCTTGTCCCACAGAGCGCGCTTGTCCTTCGAGGCGGGGAGAGAATTGAGATCGACGCGGCAGACTTGCGTGTCGGCGATCATGTCGTTTTACTTCCCGGTGCTCGCGTTCCATGCGATGGCGTGGTAGTCGAAGGGAACACCTCCATCGATGAGCAAGCGATGACAGGGGAGAGCATTCCTGTCGAAAAGATGATCGGTGATAAAGTCACTTCGGCGACGATGAACGGCAACGGCACGATCATTTTTGAGGCCACGAGGACAGGTGATGATACGACGCTGTCGCAGATGATTCGTTTGATGGAAGAAGCCTCTTCCTCAAAGGCGCCTGTGGCAAGATTGGCCGATCGGGTGGCCGGTATTTTTGTTCCGGTGGTTATGCTGATCGCGCTCATCACATTAATTGTGTGGTTTATGTTGGGACGCCCTGTTGAGCTGGCTTTTTCCATGGCGATTTCAGTTCTCGTCATTTCATGTCCGTGTGCGCTTGGGTTGGCGACGCCTGTCGCGATCATGGTGGCGACAGGCAAGGGCGCGCGACACGGTATCTTGATCAAATCGGGCGAAGCTTTAGAAGAAGCCGGTTCGTTGACAGCCGTAGTATTTGATAAAACGGGAACGTTGACGGTCGGTTTGCCGGAAGTGACGGAGATAATTGTTCGCGATGAGCAAAGCGAGTGGTCTCCCGACAGTATGCTGGCACTCGCCGCTTCATTGGAAGAGATGTCGGAGCACCCTCTGGCCGGTGCGATCTTGCGCGCGGCGGAGGTTCGAGAGCTCACTGAACGAGCCAAGATCGGTGGTTTTGTCGCCGTTCCCGGGCGAGGTATCAAAGGGCAACTTGAAGATGGGCGTGACGTTTATGTCGGAAGCGCTAAATACATGGATGAACTCGAGTTGAACGATCCGGCTCTATCAAAAGCGGCGGATGAACTCTCTTCGAGAGGGCGAACGATTCTCTTCCTTGCGACATCGGAAGCGCTGATCGGTTTTATCGCCGTCATTGATCAGTTAAAACCGACAAGTGCCTCAGCTGTTGAGCGCTTGCGAGCGCTTGGACTTAAAGTCATCATGCTAACGGGAGATCGCGAGACAACGGCGAAAGCAATCGGTCGTGAACTCGGCGATATCGAGGTGATTTCAGAAGTGCTTCCGACCGATAAAGCGGCCGTGATCGATCGTCTTCGCGATGAAGGGAATCTCGTCGCCATGGTCGGCGATGGGATTAACGATGCGCCGGCGCTCGCGCGTTCTGATGTGGGAATGGCGATCGGGGCCGGCAGTGATATCGCGATTGAGTCGGCCGATATCGTTCTCGTGAGAAATGAATTGAATGATGCCGTGACGGCGGTTGAGCTTAGCAGAAAGACGCTTCGGATCATTAAACAGAATTTGTTCTGGGCTTTTTTCTATAATGTCGTCGCAATCCCGTTGGCGGCGGGAGTCTTTTATTTGCCGTATGGCATCCGGTTGACCCCCATGATCGGGGCACTCGCGATGAGCGTGAGTTCTATCTTCGTTGTGTTGAACGCTCTGAGATTGCGAGCTTTTAAACCGAGGTTGAGTGAAGGTGTTTTAGAACCTTATAGTCGTGGACAATCGAACGATCAAACATATTCTAAGGAGGAAGCGATGGATCAGACGATGAATCTTAAAGTTGAGGGGATGATGTGCAGCCACTGCACGGGAAGCGTCGAGAAAGCGTTGAAAGCTCTTCCCGGCGTCACTGACGCGTCAGCCGATCTCGAAACAAAGCAAGTGACGGTCAAGACAGACGGTTCCGTCAGTCGCGAAACGCTTGTGGAAACAATTGTCGAAGCCGGATACGAAGTGGTCGGATAAAACGCAGACGACTGATCAAAGTCACATAAAAAAGCAGCACCTTTGTTTTGAGAGATGCTGCTTTTTTGATTTATTGATGGGTGAATACGATCTCGAACGAGCTCGCTCAGTCCTTCAGAAAATAGTCGGCGAGATTGGCGTTCGGGTCGTGACGACCGACGAGCAATTCTCCTTCTGAGCAACTCAGCAAGGCGGTGACGCCGGGGCCATGTCCTGAGAGAATGCAATTTGAATGGACGATGACGCCAAGTGTACAAGCGCCTTTTTTGTATTGGCGGCCAAATTTATTATCGCAATCTTTTAGCAAGACGAGATCTCCAAAGCGCAAGTTTTCAAGACCGTGCTCTTTCAGCGCGTCCAAGTCACCCGTCATAATATCGTAGTCACCCGTATAAGCCGAGGCGGCGCCGATTCCCGACCCCATCAGATAAGGCGGAACTTCAGCGACACACGGGACGACGAGTTTTCCGTCGACTTCTTCCGGCGCTATTTTTTCTAATAATTCAGGGGACAGGTTGAGACAAGCGATATCGGGATAATCGGTCAATTCGAGCCCGAGACCTTTTGCGCGGATCAAGATCTGATCGCCGATTTTCATCTTGTCGAGTGACTCGACAGGAAAATAGCAAATCGTGTGTTCGATTCCGCCGTGTTTACCCGTGACAAATCCTTCAGTTCCTTTCGCGTCGCCATCGACAACAATCGCACGGTTCCCCACGCAAGCGTTATGCATGACACCTTGATTCTCGGTCGATTCTTCATTGCGCAAGCTGACACCCGGTTCGATGTGGTCGCCGGCGAGTTTCATGCAGCAATCGCCAATTTGATAGTTATAAACAATGCCTCCGACACCGGGGAGTACGCGAGGAATACCGGTGTTATCGATTCTGTAACCGCCTCTCGATGTGGGGGCGTGAATTTTTGCTTGGACAGACATTTCAACGAGATGCTCTTTGTTTGTTTTCATAAATCCTCCTTAAACTAAAAACATGATCTTCATGTGTCACACGCACTTTATCATACCATGTCGCGAGATATACCTTTGATATACTTGCTTTCATATGAGTCATGGTTCTCTTCAAGGATTATTGAAAATTGCTTCAGGTTACCTTTTCGTTCACAGCCATTTTTTGAAGAGCCTACTGTACATGATACAAGAACTGAATACGAAAGGGCGATGTCGAAACACCGCCCTTTCCTTCGTTCCACCCACTGAAACGATTTGGAATAAGCCATTACTAGATATTGGCCGTCAATACCGATCCATTAATCTCGGTAGAGTATTTTCAGGTCAGATGTTCTCGAGATGCGCTCGATTGAATGACCGCGTACACGCCCGATGACAGCGTCTCCCGTACCCATCATCTCAATATTCAGTTCGTTCACGGTCAAACCCTTGGCGTCGATATCGCCCGAACCGAAGATAGAAATGTCCAATTGTTCAACTTCACCCGCGAGGATAGACACATCGCCTGATCCCGCGATACGAATATTGCCCTCTTTTCTTAGTTCTCTTATTTTGACGTCACCTGAACCGGCGATATTGATCGTGGCATGATCGACTGAGCGAAAGTCACAATCTCCTGAACCGGCCACTTTTAGCTGTAAATTCGCGATGTCAGCGAGTGTCACATCACCGGAACCGGCGATCGAAATACTCGCGTCTTGAACGGAAATCGATCCCATAATGTCCGATGCGCCTTTTATTTTTGCGACCAATGATTTGAGAAGCGGTTGGGCAAGCATTAAATGGATATCGCCGGATTTTTGATTGTTACTAAAACCAAATCCGAATAACTTGCTTTTACTCTGGAAGTTTTTTACTGCGACTGTCAAGGTTGAACCTTGTTGTTCAATCGATAGGTTCGACATAAAAGCACTCGATCCGTCCACATACCAAGATGTTTTCCCGTTCTTTGACGGTTGGATCGAGATATCACACGGCCCCGCGATATCAAAGACAAGACTGTCGATAGGAGCGGAACTTTCATTGCCATCGTCGTGATGAACAGAGCCTTTATCACTCTCCCAATCACCGAAATCGAAATCTTCGATTGTCCTTAATAAGATGTTGCCTTTTCCGCGGTTGATCACAACCATTTCTTCAAAATCTGTCTCACTCCCGTCGGCAAAGCGAACGACCGAACCCTTTAATTCGCCTTTCATGTCGGAATAGCAAGCTCGATGCTCAAAACTCGCGATGAGTTTCAGGTTACCAAGCTCAGGCGGGAAGGAGACATCAGAATGCGCTTCCATTTCGCCGGATGTGCTTTCTTCAGTAAAGAGATCGTTAATCGTAACCCCGAATGCTTCCGCGATCGCCGGCAGCAACGCGATATCGGGGCATCCGATCCCTGTCTCCCACTTAGAGACGGCTTGCGGGGAAACGCCCAGTATCTGTGAAAGCGCTTCCTGCGTCATATTTCTTTCTTTTCTCATTTCTGCTATGCGTATGCCTAGTTTTGCAATATCGTACGCCATGGTTATTCTCCTAGCTGTGTCATATTATTTTAGTTTCTGCTTCATGCATGGTTCTTGTTTCACCGTGCAGGCCTGTCACGGTTAATGTCAGTATGACGGCTGTTGCCATGAAATCAATCACCGGATGGTTGAATCGACAGTTTGTTGACTCGCCTATCAGTTGATCAACCAGTAGTTGAGTTCTTCCGAGCTCATTATACCGTCGTTTTGATGTGAAAAAGCGAATAATCGTAACTGTCCTTTAAACCACGCTTGAGGGAAGAGGATCCCTCCCGGAGAATTGAG
>CAZBOM010000049.1:0-11162 GCA_964493375.1 uncultured Mageeibacillus sp.
CTGATCGAACTGGCCGCACAGCGCATTCTCAATATTCGAGAGGATGAGGATGATTCAGGACTCGTTCGAGTCGGCAGTGTTCTCAGCGACCGCGTGAACGAATTACATCTCAAATCGAAAGGTGTAAGAGTTCAATACCCGAAGACGGGATACCCCAGCCTTGATCGCATTTTAGGGGGACTTCGAAAAGGCGCTCTCTACGTCTTGGCTTCTCGACCGGGAGTTGGAAAATCAGCGTTGTCGCTGAACATCGCGCACAATGTCGCGCGCTACTACGATGCCGTGGTGGCTATTTTCTCTTTGGAAATGAGCAAAGAAGAGGTCGCGACGAGGTTACTTTCATCGAAGACAGCGATGTCATTTCAGCAGCTTGAAACACTGACCGATAAAGATAAAGCTTCGTGGGATAAAATCGCAAAAAGTTTAGGAGAACTGTACGATATTCCGCTTTATGTCGATGATCACTCGTCCGTCAATGTGGTCGAAATTCACGCGCGTTGCCGCCAATTGCAATTGAAATATCAAAAGTTGGATCTCGTCGTGATTGACTATTTGCAATTGATGGGAAGCGCTTCCGTGCGTTCGAGAGCGGAAAACCGCCAACAGCAGATCGCCGAGATTTCTCGAATGCTAAAAGTCATGGCGCGCGATCTCGATGTCCCTGTTTTAGCTCTTTCTCAGCTCAGCCGAGAAGTTGACAAAGCGAGCCGACGCCCGAGGCTTGCCGACCTGCGCGAATCGGGGGCTATAGAGCAAGACGCGGACGTCGTCATGTTCTTGCACGATCCAAACCGTCAAGAAGAAGAAAGCGATTATAAGCAAGAGATCGCTGAGATCGATTTGATTATTGAGAAGAACCGACAAGGTGAACGTTCAACCATAACACTCGAATGGAACTCGGAGTATTTGACGTTTTCAGAGACAGATTACAGCGGTATGCCGGAAGCACCACCGGCCTCTTATCGATAAATGACATGGCCAAAAGAGACATACGACGTATTTCAGAAGATCGCGTCGACATGTGAGCGCGAAGCACTGATTCCGCGTGGTTCCGTTGTCGTAGCGGGTGTTTCCGGTGGCGTCGATTCAATGTTGATGCTCGCGTTCTTAGATTTTTATCGAGTGAAACATGACTTCTATCTACTCGTCTGTCATCTCAATCATATGATCCGAGGGGAAGAAGCAGACTTAGATGAACAACTCGTTGAATCATATTGTTTAGAATACGCCATCCCTTATATCTCTGTACGAACAGATATCCCTCGGCTTGCGAAAGAGCAGGGGATTAGCCTTGAACAAGCGGGAAGAATCGCGCGCCGCGAAACGATGACGCGATTGGGGATGGAATACGCGGGCGCGCCTTCTGATTTTCGCGTCGCGTTTGCGCACCATATGGACGACCGAGCGGAGAGTATTCTCATGCATATTGGGCGCGGTTCAGGCTTGAACGGATTAGTCGGCATTCGATATATCGATGGCGTTTTTATTCGCCCGCTTCTCGATGTGCGTCTCGCGGAGATCGAATCAGCCGCGGGAGCGCTGAAGCTTCCATGGCGTGAAGATTCGACCAATCTATCCGACTCTTTCTTGCGAAACAGAGTTCGCCTCCAGCTCTTGCCGACGTGGGAAGAGGTGCTCGGTTACGATCTCACTCCCGTTCTGATTCGTCTCGGTGACTCGGCTGAAAGCGATGAAAGCGCTCTCAACGCTTGGGCGAAGTCGGCGCTTCACGAGGCCAAATTGCCGGATGGCAAATTGTCAATAACAAGTCTCGCCGAGCTCCCGAAATCGATTGTCATTCGGGTGCTATCGCTTTACTATATGGAATCGACAGGGTCGGCTTCGCTAGGCGCCGTTCATCTCGAGGATCTTTACGAAAGCATTGAGAAGGTGGGCGGCGGAGACGGGCGAGTGTTTTCGCATTCACTACCGGGCGGGATGGTGGCCAAAATTTCTGAAGGGCGTTTATCTCTCTGTTTCATATGATATATCCGGTATCCAATTGAGAATCGCTGTGATAGAATGCAAATGATTGCAGATGATACGATATTATTTGTCTGCAATTGACGCGAATACTCGCGAATGATCGTTCTTCCATTTAAAAAGAAAGTGATGACTAGTAACGACTTATGATAGGTTTTGGAAAAAAGATTGACCACACATTGGTCGATAGAGAAACGATAACAGCATTTGTAAAACGTCTCGGTCAAGAGATCACAAGAGACTTTGAGGGAAAAGAGCTCTATTTTATCTGTGTCCTGAAAGGGTCTTTCATGTTTATGGCCGATCTCATCCGTGAAATTGATTTGCCTTGTGAGATTGATTTTATGTCCGTTAGCAGTTACGCGGGTGAGAAGACAACGGGCGTTGTTAAAATCAATAAGGACCTCGATCGCAGTATCGCGGGAAAGCACGTGCTTATTGTAGAAGACATTGTCGACACCGGTTTGACGCTCAATCACTTGAAGTCGTTGCTCTCGACACGTAACCCCGCGAGTATAAGCATCGTGACGGCTTTTGACAAACCTTCGCGTCGGCGAGTTGACATTGATGTCGACTATATCGGCATGGAAGTGCCGAATGAGTTTATTGTCGGATATGGTCTCGATCTCGACGGATATTGCAGGAATTTGCCTGATGTCGTTGTTCTCAGTGATGAGGAGTAATGACAATCTTGGCTTACATAATAAGTAGGATAATAAACATACTATGAACCAACAAAGAAGATTCGGTGGCTTCTCTTTTTATATCATCTTGATGATCGCCATTTTGGTCGTTACTTTTATGCTGTCGCGTTCTGATCAAAAAGACATGACTTTGTATGACGTGGAGCAGATGATCCAAAGCGGGAGTGTAGAGTCGGTCACCATTAATGGCGCGTCTCTCAATTTAAAAATGAGCCAAAAGGCTGTCGAAGCCGGCAGTCCCGCCACCGTGAAAAAAACGATACCAACGGAAACGATTGCCTCATATTTAGAGCTTCTGCGAAAAGCGAAGACCGACGGTAAAATTGCGTCGTTTGACTACAATCGACCGACAGATTTTGGCGGCATTTTGAACGGAGCGATTTTATTGCTCATGATGGTTTCGCTAGGCGCATTCGTCTTTATTTCGTACGCACGTCGAGACAGCGACGGTAAGACGGCGATGTCTTTCGGTAAGAGTCGCGCGTCGCTTGCCGACCCCGGCCAGAGCAAGGTCACATTTGCCGATGTTGCGGGCGCCAATGAAGAAAAAGAAGAGCTTCAAGAGGTGGTCGATTTTCTTAAAAACCCGAAAAAATACACTGACCTTGGGGCAAAGATCCCCAAAGGTATCTTGCTCGTCGGTCCGCCGGGAACAGGCAAGACCTTGTTAGCGAAAGCCGTCGCCGGCGAAGCGCACGTACCGTTTTTTACGATCAGCGGATCTGATTTCGTTGAGATGTTCGTCGGTGTCGGTGCCTCTCGCGTCCGAAACCTTTTCTTAAACGCGAAGAAAAAAGCGCCGTGTATCGTTTTTATCGATGAGATTGATGCCGTCGGTCGCCACCGTGGCGCCGGCCTCGGCGGAGGACACGATGAACGCGAGCAGACGCTCAACCAACTGCTCGTCGAAATGGACGGGTTCGGGCCGAATGAAGGCGTCATTATTTTGGCGGCGACGAACCGCCCCGATATTCTCGACAACGCGCTGTTGCGTCCCGGCCGCTTTGACAGACGAATTTTCGTCATGCGCCCCGACATTCTGGGACGAGAAGAGATTCTTCACGTACACGCGAAGGACAAGCCTCTTGCCAAGGATATTGATCTCGGAGAGATTGCTAAAATCACACCCGGTTTCACAGGCGCCGATTTGGCGAACCTTTTGAATGAAGCGGCTTTGCTCGCGGCTCGTCGCAATGACACGTTGATCCAATATTCCGATATTTCGGAGGCTGTGTTCAAGGTGACGATCGGGCCTGAGAAGAAGAGCCGTGTGATAAGCGAAGATGAGCGAAAGATGACGGCATACCACGAAGCCGGTCATGCCATCGTGCTGAGAGAAGTGTCAAAGACAGATCGTGTCGAGCGCGTATCAATCATTCCCGCCGGCGGAGCCGGTGGTTATACGGCCTTTAAGCCGAATGAAGACATGTACTTTAAGACAAAGTCTCAACTGTTGAGCGAGATCATGATGGCTTTAGGCGGACGAGCGGCTGAGGATATTATTTTCGGTGAAACGAGCACCGGCGCGAGTGTCGACTTGAAACAAGTCAATCAGATTGCGCGTAGCATGGTCACGAAGTATGGTATGAGCAGTCGACTCGGAAATATTGTCACGGACGACCAAGACGAAGTCTTTATCGGTCGCGATTACGGCCATGTCCAAGGGCACAGTGATGTACTTCAAGCGACGATTGACGAAGAAGTCGCGAGAATACTCGAAGAAGCTTATGAAGAGACAAAGAATGTTCTGTTGAGCAACCGCGACCTTCTCGAAGCGCTCGCTCAAGTGCTCCTCGAGAAAGAGAAGATTGAGTCGGATGAATTCGAAGCCATTTACCTTGCGCATGCGGCAGAGCCCAAACCGTTGCCCGGCGAAGAAATGAAAAGAGTATCGGTCGAACCGGGTGGGTCTTTCGATCACGAAGTGACCGACGGGGCGATGACTCCATCGGATGAACCGACGGCTATCACGATGACAAGGAGTTGATTTGACCATGGAGAGATTTTTGCTTGAAGATTGCATTGCTTATCTGGCATGTCGTGATGCGAGACGTCTGGCCGACTCCGTTGATCGGAGGTTGGCGCCGCATAAGATGACGAGAGTCCAGTGGAACGCGCTCTATTACATTGATCTCAATGAAGGTGAGACCATTACACAGCGACAGCTCGCCGATTGTATGGGATTGCGTGAGCCGACCATGGTGCGTCTGATCGATCGCATGGAGAAAAACGGGCTGCTAAAACGCGAACCTTCAAAGATGGACAGGCGCCAGAACAATCTCGTTCTCACAAAAAAAGGAAAAGAGACAAATTCGAAGTTGATGGTCATCATGGAGAGGTTCAAAGAGGATACGATCAAAGGTATCCCCGAAAGTGATCTTCGAACATTCAAACGCGTTCTCAATCAAATGATTGAAAACGCGATTGGAGACATTTAATCGACCGATAGCAATAGAACTGACCGAATACTAATCGACAGGTTTCATATGATCGGTGCGTCCCGTTAAACGGTCGCCGACATTTCTTAAATCAACGCCCATGATGAGGAGCACATCGCCCGGTTCAACGATCGCGCGCAAGTGCTCCTCTAATGCTTCATTCGTCGGATAAAATTCCGCCATACCGCCAAGCTCATTGATGCGATCACAGATATCTTTCGAGCTGATCGTCGTATCTTTTTCACGATCATCGTATATCTCTGACATCATAATGGGGCGAACATCTAACATCGAATCCACAAAATCATCGAAGAATCCGCGGACGCGACTGTGTGTCAGCGGTTGGAAGCAAATCCACAAGCGCTTTGCCGGCAAGTGGCGAGCCGCTTCGACCGTGACGCGCACGGCAGAAGGGTGATGTGCGTAATCGATGATCACCTCAGCGCCGTTGTAAGTGCCCGTCCTCGTAAATCTTCCCTCGGCGCCGCGAAAAGACTTGAGAGCTTTTTTAGCCGCTTCAGGCGTTCCACCCGCTATATCGGCGGCCACAATCGCCGCCAAGGCATTCTGAATATTAAATTCGCCGGGGACTGTCAGCGAGATATCGGTATAACGTTCGCCTCTTTTATAGATATCGCAACAAGGTTCGCCGCGATCGTTGTAGTGAAGATTCGCGTAATAATAATCAGGTTTCTGTCCACATCCGTTTGTCTCTTTTTCCTCACCAAACCAGATAAGATCGAGTTCATCTAAATGACCGGGATGAATCTCATCGACAAGTTGTAACATCGCGGGGACATGGGCATCGTATGTCGGCAGGATCAATTTCGACCCGACCGGTTGAATCGCGATAAATCGAGCGAATGCCTCGAGCAGATCATCGTGAGTCTTGTAGCAATCGATGTGGTCGTGCACGAGATTGAGGAGAACCGTTGCCGTTCCGCTGTAGTTGTAGAATCCGCGCTTGAATTCACAGGCTTCTGACAACAGGAGCTCTCGCGGTTTCGATTCACTCAGGCGTACCGTCGTTTTGAACTCGATTAATTCGGCGCCGAGGTGAACCGTCGGATCGATTCCCGATTCCATCATGATCAGAGCACACATCGCCGTACACGTTGATTTCCCGTTTGTTCCACTGATATTGATCACGCGATCAAAAAGACGATTGATAGCCCCGAGGAAGATCGAGCGCTCTACACATGGAATGCCGAGCTCGGCAGCTCGCAGTCGCTCCGGATTGTCGTCAAAAACGGCCTTAGAATAGACAACGAGATCAGGTTTTACGCGATCAATCGACTCAGCTTCATGGCGGTGCACAACCGGTATGCCAAGTGATTCCAGGTATTTAGTTCTTGCGTTCGCGTTCGGGTCAGAACCGAAGCATCTCACGCCTTCGTGTTGGGCGAGCTCGGCCAGACCACACATGCTGATACCGCCGATGCCGACAAAAAATATCGTCTTGCCGGGAGCAATCTGTTCCGCAATAAAATCAAAGTCAACGGCCTCACGGCCTGTCATATCCAGGATGACATCCTTAGATGGACGTCTCACAAAAAGGTCTGAAAAGCTCGGAAGTGACATGTCAGAGATCGCTTCCGAAGAACAATAACCGGGCATGGAATTCAATGATTCAACTGACTTGTTCTGTGCTTCATTCATGATTAGAACACACCTTTCATGTCGCTAGTCTGAACTCGTGAATTCTTGATAATCTCAAGAGTTCACAATGGCTCAGCATTGGAATCGTCGCTTCGCAATATATTGACTGCATCTGAAAGCAATCATTACAAGCGTTGCATGGCGACTCAATTAGTCATTTGAGTTGCATGATAACTCAATCAGTATTTTATCATTTTTCAAAACTGTTTCGCGTGATAGAATGACCACGTTCGGCTATCGACCATTGGTCTTGGCTGAGAATGACGACAAGGACGGTTATACTCGATGAGCTTATTGCAGGCTCAAAACATATCGAAATCTTTTCAGGGGAGAGCGGTGCTCTCCGATTTGTCGTTCACAATTGAGGCGGGAGATCGCATAGGACTCGTCGGCCACAACGGTTCGGGCAAGACGACTCTATTGCATCTCATCGCCGATAAACTGAAACCCGATACAGGACGGCTCTTGCGTTCGCAATCGCTCGTTTTCTCATATTTAGAACAACGGCCACTTTCGTATGATCACGAAGGATTTGCTATTTTGGAGAACCCGCGTTTTATCCGTATGGAAAGACGGCTGCGCGAGCTGGAAAGCCTCATGGTGGATTCAGATGATTACATGATCGAATACGGTCTTTTACAAGAGCAATATGAGAATGAAGGAGCATTTGATTACAGCGCTCGACTCGCGCGGAATCTCGCCGGATTGGGACTCTCAGATGCTTTGATGCAGCAACCGTATGAAACACTTTCAGGTGGTGAGCAAATGCGCGTATCGCTCGGTCGTTTTCTGCTTGAGCCGAGTGATCTCATGTTGTTTGACGAACCGACGAATCATCTCGACCTCGATGGCCTTGAATGGTTGCAAGAATACCTGCTTTCTAAACACGCCGCTATGGTGATCGTCTCGCATGATCGCTGGTTCCTCGATCAAGTCTGTGATCAGATTTATGAGCTTGAAAATAAGAAACTATATACATACCAAGGGAATTACACAAAATCGCGTGAACTAAAACACGAGCGAGAAGCGCTTCTCGGAAAAACGCTCGATCGTTTGAAGGAGAAAATTCTCCGTGAACAAGAAGTCACGCAGACGATGCTTTCGCATCGGAAGATGAAGTCATATCATTCGCGTGAGAAGGTAGTTCGCAAGCTTAAGAGTGAACTGAACGCGTTGCAACAACAGAAGAATCCTGAGCGTCGCATGGTGTTTTCTTTCTTACCGACATCAGATCGGAGAGACAAAAACCGCGTTCTTCTTGAGACGGAAGATCTTTCGATCGCTTATGATAGGCTATTGTTTTCCAATGTCTCCATGACACTGAAAGCCTCCGATAAAATTGCGATCGTGGGCACCAACGGGTGTGGTAAAACGACATTGATGCGCATCATGACAGGTCATTCAGAAGCCGACGACGGATCAATTCGATTGCACGGTGATCCGGCGATTGCCTTTATGGGGCAGAACGTGACATTTGAGGATGATGCTTTAACGGTGTACGAGTACCTGACCGCCGCCTATCCTTCGACCGAGACGGCCATTCGCAGCAGGCTTGCTCAGTTCGGGTTTAGAGACGAGGCGATGGTCAAGCGATTGAGTGCACTCTCCGGTGGTGAGCGACATCGACTGTATCTTTGCGCTTTGCTGGAACAGCGCCCCGATATCTTATTTCTCGACGAACCGACGAACCATCTCGATATCGAGTCGCGCCAACTACTCGAAGAAGCGCTCTCTGAATTCCCGGGAGCCGTTGTAACCGTCAGTCATGACCGTTATTTTGTGAAATCAGTCGCCCATCGCGTGCTCGGTTTTATCGGCACGAGTGTTTTGCCTTTCGACACGTACGAAGACTGGCTCGTTCAACACAAGCGATACTTGGAGCTCGGAGCAAGCATCGCCAGCATCGGTTCTTCTCGAAAAGCTGATGTGAGCGTAAACCACAGGGGGTTAGAAAAGACTTCCGGAATCGGAACTTCGCAAAATAATCAATTTCATCAGACACTGGACGGGGACTCGCGGAAGGATCCATTCGAAGAGAAAACCGTCAGTTTGGCCGATCTTCGTCGCGAGCGAGCCCAGTTTCGCCAGCAAAAAAGTCGCTTGGAGAACAAGATCGCCGAGCTTGAAAAAGCCGGAGATGAATTCGAGAATGCCGATCCCTCGAGTCACACCCCCCATGACTACGAGATATACGCCAATCAATTGCTTGAATTAGAAGCCTTGTATGAAGAATATTTTGAACTATTGGAGCGTGAAGAATAAGGTAAATCCGCGGGAATACATTAGGCCGGAGAGTCTTGTGGCAAACGTCTTAGCGAATTAACCGGATGAGTGACGTGGTGCTTGCAGAAGTTCAACATCGTGCCATTGAGTATTAATGGTTCAGCTTGTTGCAGATGTCATCGGAGCATTTAATCGTAAGAATCATTAAAAAATACCGTTTGACATCGATGGCGAATCTGTCGTATCATAGTCCGGCGACCGCTCCGGCGGGGTTTTTAATGTTGTCTGAAACAACAACCTCAGTCGGGCGAGACTGTAAATAGGAGAAACCGCAAATGAGTTATGCCATTATTAAAACGGGCGGCAAGCAATATCGCGTTGCCGTGGGAGATGAGATCTTTATCGAGACGATCGCCGGTGAGCCGGAGGACAAAGTGACATTTGACGAAGTCCTGGCCGTCTCGGACGGGAAGTCCCTGAGAACGGGAACACCTTTGGTCGATGGCGCGACCGTGTCAGGCACGATTGTGAAGCACGGCCGTGGCAAGAAGATTACCGTTTTCAAGTACAAAGCGAAAAAGGGTTACCATCGCAAGCAAGGTCACAGACAGCCCTATACGCGTGTTTTGATCGAAGCGATCAACGGCTAATATGATCCTCGCGACCTTTCGTTTTGATGAAAAAGGTCGAATCACGACCTTTCAGCTTGAGGGTCATGCGAGAAACTGGAGACCTTGGCCGGATATGATCTGCGCCGGCGTCTCAGCCATCGGGCAGACGGTGATCGGAAGCTTGCAAGATATAGCCGGGATTGAGCCGGACTACAAACTTGAAGAGGGTCACATCGAATGCTCGGTGACATATACTGACAACGAAGAGCAATCGCTCGTCATCGCCACCTTGATGGCATCGGCGAGGATAGGATGCCTTCAACTCGAAGACAGTTACGGCAAAAAATATGTAACGGTCAACGATCTGTCTCATGAAGGCGATCGAAAACAATCAAAATGAATACTGCGCGGTTAACGTTTTAGGCGCGTCAAACACATAGGAGGTAACATATGATTAAAGTTAATCTTCAACTATTAGCCCACAAGATGGGCATGGGCAGCACGCGCAACGGCCGCGATTCTCAATCAAAACGCCTGGGCGCGAAAGTGGCCGACGGTCAGTTCTGCACGGCGGGAAGCATCATCTATCGTCAACGCGGTACGAAGATCCATCCCGGCAACAACGTCGGCATCGGGAAAGATGACACGCTCTTTGCGAAAATTGACGGGACGGTGCGATATGAGCGCATCTCTCGCAAACGCAAACAGGCAAGCGTCTATCCTGTTGAAATGTAAGGATCGGGAGCGGCGGTAGCCGCTCTCATTCATTTGACATGTTTTTTGACCATACGACAATCGAAGTGAAATCAGGAGACGGCGGCAATGGCTGCGTCTCTTTTCGTCGTGAGAAATATATCCCAAACGGTGGCCCTGACGGCGGTAATGGCGGTCGCGGTGGCGATGTGGTTATTCGCGCCGATCGTAGTATGAACACACTCCAAGAATACCGTTTCAAACGACATTTCTTTGCTGAGAACGGTGAAGCGGGCAAAGGCAAGAAAATGGCCGGAGCGAGCGGCGCGGATCTCGTGTTGAAAGTTCCCCCGGGCACTCTTATTTTGCATGCCGAAACGCGTGAACTCGTCGCCGATTTAACGAAAGACGGCGATGAGATTGTCGTCGCGAAAGGTGGCTTAGGAGGCCGTGGCAACATGAATTTTGCCAATTCGATTCGTCAAGCGCCACGATTCGCCACAGCCGGAAAACTCGGGACGACACTTAACCTTAATCTTGAGCTTCGTCTCTTAGCCGACGCGGCACTTGTCGGTTTCCCGAATGCCGGAAAATCGACACTTCTTTCCGTCATGTCAGCCGCAAAACCGAAAATCGCATCGTATCCGTTCACCACATTACAACCGGTACTAGGTGTTGTCGATGTTTCCGGTGCGCGCTTTGTTTTAGCCGATGTTCCCGGCTTGATCGAAGGCGCTTCGGAAGGAGTGGGGATGGGGCACGACTTTTTGCGCCATGTCGAAAGAGCGCGCTTATTGCTTCATGTTTTAGATGTTTCTTCATTTGACGGAACCGATCCGATGGATCGCTTT
>CAZBOM010000050.1:0-6419 GCA_964493375.1 uncultured Mageeibacillus sp.
CTAAGCACCCTCTACAGGGAAAGGGAATTTACACCAACATTCTGGACTTGACTGAACTTTTACAGCTTAAAGTCAAATTTCAGCAAAAATGTGCTGGAATTGTTTAAATAATACGAGTAAATAAGCTCTAGTCTTGGTGAAATATTACAGAAATCGATTCATATGAAATCTTTGTTAACCATTGATGAACCATATGTATCAAAACAAATAACCGTATTATATATAAAAAACATTCGGTATTTTATGAATATTATGTCACGATCAAGTTCAAACAGATACCGGCTATGCTTAAACAATAATGAGTAAGGTTTACTTAACGTAAGGACTGTGGTGGTCTTAAGCTTATCATCGAGGATAAGAACCTTTAGAATCTATTTATTATCGATGACGCGAGCCTTTGAAATCGGTTCGGTGGTTTTTCGCATCGAACGCCTTGTTTTGTTATACTACGTTATTAGAAAGCAATCGATCCCGTAGCTCAGCAGGATAGAGCGGCCGCCTCCTAAGCGGCAGGTCGCGCGTTCGAATCGCGCCGGGATCACCATGTTATCTTTCTTAAGTTAGAGGCTTATTCCTTTACAGAAAAATTGCTTGCGGCCGCGAATGAGTGGGACAACCGGGGATACATCGATAAAACAGGTACATATGTTATAGAGCCTCAGTTCAAACGAGCCGGTCCATTTTCTCCGAATGGTTCGGCGTTGGTTATTTTCTATTTGTCCGCGACGACGAAGCTTCCTTTAAGAAATGAAACGCTTGACCATGTTCATAAACCTGATATAATTAGGTAGCACAGCGTGTATCGGACTGAAAGAGCGGGGTGGCCCGCTCTTTTGTACGTAAGGGTCAAAAGTGTGATCTCAATAAAGTGCCGTTGTCCGACTTGCCAGTGTATTTGTGCGCAACTATTGATTGAAGCAGATAGGAGAAATGAATGAGTTCTCGAAAAGCCAATGTTCGGCTCATTATAGAAGCGATTGCTCCGGTGGCGAAGTCACTCGATCTCGATTTGCTTGACGCGATTTATGTGCATGAGAATGGGCGGAATATTCTCCGCCTCATTATCGATAAAAGAGGCGGTGTAGGGATCGAGGATTGTGAGCGCTTAAGCGAAGTCGCCGACCCGATGATTTCGGAAGATTTGGGACTCGATGATTTTGATGTATTTGAAGTCTCATCACCCGGGCTCGATCGACCGCTTAAGACGATGGATGATTTTGTGCGCCATGAAGACGCGTATGTCAAGATCAGCCTTTATCAAGCGGTGGACGGGGAGAAACGATTTTTCGGATCGCTGGCGGTCGACGGTGAACGAGTGGGCGTCGAAACTGAAGACGGGAGACGACTGCTCTTTGAATTGGATCAAATTGCGAGTGTAAAACGTGAGATCGTTTTTTAAAACGATGACCGCAGAAGGATAAATCGTCTAATAATTGAGATAAGTGCGCCATAGGGTACTAAAAAGCAAAATCGCCCCTATGGTGGTGAAGTTGAGGGAGATAGAATGAACCACGAATTTATTGAGGCTCTAAAGCTACTTGAAAAAGAGCGCGGCGTTGAAATGGAGACTTTGGTCGAAGCGATCGAAGATGCTCTCGTCGCGGCGTATCGTCGCGAGTTTGAAATTCGCTCGAAAGACCGTGAAAAGTCTCGTGAGCGCGAAGTCGCGCCGGTCGGGCAAGAGAGTGAACCGAAAACGATTGAGAACGACGGTATTACTGCCCACATCGACCGCCGCACAGGCGAGATGCGTGTTTATCAGCCGATGACAGTTGTCGCTGACGTGCAAGACCCCAATAGTGAGTTGTCTCTTGATCAGGCACACGCACTGTCACCCGACTTAGAGCTCGGTGACCAACTCGTTCGTGAAGTTGACCCGTCGCACTTTGGACGCTTAGCCGCTCAGACAGCGAAGAGCGTCATCAATCAAAAACTCGCACAAGCCGAGAAATCGCGTATTCACGAAGAATTCTCCGGTCGTGTCGGTGGTTTGGCGAGTGGTATCGTTCAGCGTCGTGATCGCAATGAAGTCCTCGTTGACATCGGCCGTGCTCAAGCGGTGCTCCCCTATAACCAGCAGTCGCGTCTCGATAACTATACGTTTAAAAAGCACATGCGCTTTTATATTTTGAAAGTGGATCAGCGCGATCATCGCCCCGTCATTATGATTTCGAGAAGTCATCCGGGACTCGTCCGCCGTTTGTTTGAACAGGAAGTTCCCGAGATTGGCGCCGGCATCGTTGAGATTGTCAATGTCGCTCGTGAAGCCGGTTCGAGAACGAAAATGGCCGTGACAAGTCATGATAAAAACATTGACGCCGTCGGAGCTTGTGTCGGTCAGCGCGGCATGCGTGTTCAATCGGTTATCACGGAGCTTAATGGTGAGAAGATCGACATCATTGAATGGGATCCCGATATCACCGAGTTTATCAGCAGCGCGCTGTCTCCGGCTCGCGTTGTTCGCGTCGTGCTCGATGAAGAAGAGCAGAGCGCGCGTGTCATCGTCGCCGACCATCAGCTGTCGCTAGCGATCGGCAAAGAGGGGCAAAACGCCCGTTTAGCCGCGAAATTGACAGAGTGGAAAATCGATATCAAGAGTGAGACTCAATATCGCGAATTACTCGAAGCGAGTTGGATGTCTGATTTCGATGAAGCGGTCGCCGCTGATGAGGCAGAGCGCGGTGAATGGGATGAAGAAGAAATGACAGATGATTCAGAAGTCTTTTCTGATGTTCAGTCCCATCAAGCGATTAAAGAAGAGATGTCGCCTGAAAATTATCTCGGCGCGATCGAACATGCAATCGACGCGCTTGATGATTCAGTCGAGGCAACAGATGTCAATGAGGAATCATCTGATAAAAGCTAAATAATTTAGCGGAAAGTAATAAGGACATTGACGAAAGAACGTATCAAAAAGCTACCGCTTCGCACCTGTACCGCTTGTCGTGAGAAGCGAGAGCAAAGAGATTTCATCCGTGTCACGGCGACCAAAGACGGTGCGGTGACCGTTGATCATAATCAAAAACTACCGGGCAGAGGAGCCTATTTATGTAAAAGGCTCGAATGCGTTAAACAAGCGAAAAAAAGAGATTCTCTTCGACGAGCATTGAGATGTTCGATACCGGAGAAGATCTGGACAGATATTGAGCGCATCATTGCGGCGGATGAATCAAATCGAGCGATCGATATGAGTAATGAAAGTTCATGTGACGCTATGGCGCAAATCGACCACGAAGGTCGCGAAGACGTCTAATTGACGGGAGGAATGAACTGAGTATGGCAAAACGAGAAGAAGCAGATTCGGGACTCAGAGCAGGATTTATAACTGAAGATGAGGCGATGAGGCAGCGCCGTGAATTTGAAGCGCGCGCTTCTCTTGACACGCTCGATATACCGGAAAAACCTGAAAAGGTTGAAGAGCCGACGGAGACGGAAGCTCCTTCGCCCGATGAGAATCTGAAAGATCTTCCCGGTCCTTCGACGATTGAGATTCAAGGCATTTCAGGAAAGATCATCCCGGGCGTCATCAAGATTGTCAAAAAGCCGAAACCAGACGCGGTTGATGTCCCGACAGAGCAACCTAGCACCATAACAGCTGAAGAGAAACCGGCGACTAAACCGGAAGTCTCCGCTGCGCCGATCACGAAGCAAAAGCCGGAGATCGCAACAGAGGTAGAGATCAAGTCGAAAGAGAAAGCCGTTGAAGAACAACCGGAAATTTTGACCGAAGAAATCTCTGCCAAACCTGTTGATTCTAAAAAGCCTGAAACCTCTTCTGAAAAACAAGCGATACCGACCGAGTCAAAAGAAGCACTCGAGAAAAAACGTGTTGCGAAAAAGCCTGCGACAAGTGTTGTTGAGCCTTCTGCCGATGCGGAGGAAAAAGTAGAGAAGCCTAGCCGCGCGAAAAAAGCCGCTTCAGTTGAAGAAGCTGAAAAAGTGGCGATCGAAACGCCAAAGCCGGAAGATCGTCGCCCTGAAACGGATAAACGACAAGTGGCTGAACAAGCTGTAAAAGAAGCGACCCAGGAAAGCCCGATACGCTCGACAACGAAAGACCGGAAAGAAGATTTGGAAAAAGTCGCGCCCGTCGCTACAAAAGAAGAACCTGTTAAAACAACTCCGGCATCCGTACCTCAAAAACCCGCCAAGCCTGCACGCAGGGAGCGTGCCAGCATTGCGGAACGTTCATTGCCGATCACAGAACGTGTGACGACACCCGATCCCGTGGTACCGGTTGAACCGATTCGCAAGCAACCATTGACAACAAGCGATGGCCGTCCTATTAGACCACAGCGCGGAAGTTATGTCGGCAGTGATCGCGACAGCGTCCCTGTCAGCGATCGCGAACCACGGCGACCCTCTCGACCTGCGTCGCAGGGACCGAGAGATAGTCGCAGGCCGTCAGGCCCGCCGACGGATGGGCGCCGTCCTTCAGGACAGCAATCGACAGATGGACGCCGTCCATTTGGGCAGCAGCCGACGGACGGACGTCGTCCCGCGAGATCTTCTTCGCCTGATGATCGTGATCAAGGATCTCGCCAAGCGAGACCGAGACGACAAGGACCACCGATTCCCGCAGCGCCGGTAGCCGCTTCCCGAAGAACAGCGTTCGCCGGTCGCGTCAAGACGTCAGAGAGACAGAGGACGTCAAAAAGATCAAGAATTGCGTGATCGCCAGAGCAGAAGAGAGCAGCAAGAGGCGATGGAGCGAAGCGCTCGTTTGCGTCGCCAGCGCGCAGAAGAAGCGGAAGCGCCCAAACGCGTTGTCGCCCAGTTAACACACGTCGTATTGCCGGAGCATTTGACGGTCAAAGAGCTGGCTGAAGCAATCAAGAAAACAACGGCTGACGTCATCATGAAACTGATGGGTCTCGGTATGATGGTGACCATTAACCAAGAGATTGATTACGAAACGGCGGAGATCATCGTTTCTGAATTTGGAATTACAAGCGAGAAATTTGTCGAAGTGACGGAAGAGGACATTTTATTTGATGACTCTGTCGATGAAGACAAAGACCTTGTCGCAAGACCGCCTGTTGTCGTTGTCATGGGACACGTCGACCACGGTAAGACCTCGATCCTCGATTACATCCGCGAATCATCGGTGACTTCCGGTGAAGCGGGCGGTATTACACAGCATATCGGCGCGTACTCCGTCAAAGTTGATGGGCGCACCATCACTTTCTTGGATACGCCCGGCCACGAAGCGTTTACGACACTTCGCGCGCGCGGCGCGCAAGTCACGGATATCGCGATTCTTGTTGTCGCGGCTGATGACGGTGTCATGCCGCAGACGGTGGAGGCGATTAACCACGCGCGTGCGGCCAATACAGAGATCATTGTCGCGATCAATAAGATCGACCGGCCGGAGGCGAATGTCGATCGTGTGAAGCGCGAACTTTCGAACTACGGTTTGATGGATTCAGACTGGGGCGGGCAGACGACGATTGTTCCCGTCTCGGCAAAGACCGGCCAGAATATGGATGAACTGTTGGACATGATTCTCCTGACGGCCGATGTTCTCGAGTTGAAATCTAATCCGACACGTCAGGCAAAGGGTACCGTAATCGAAGCAAAACTCGATAAAACGCGCGGACCGCTTGCGACCGTTCTTATTCAACGCGGAACACTCCGACAAGGCGATACCGTCGTTGTCGGTAGCGCGATCGGTCGCGTCCGTATGATGTACAACGATCGCGGACAGCAGACGGAAGAGGCAGGACCTTCCACGCCCGTTGAGATCATTGGTCTCGATGATGTGCCCGAAGGCGGAGACATTCTCTATCAAGTTGAGAACGAGCGAGTCGCACGCGATCTCGTCGATAAACGCAAGACGGAAGAGCGCGAATCTACATTGCGCCAGTCATCGCGGATGTCGCTCGATACACTATTTACGCGCATGGCAGACGAGGATTTAATTGATCTCAATATTATTCTCAAAGCCGATACACAAGGCTCTGTTGAAGCGATGACCCAGTCGATGACGAAATTGTCGACAGACAAGATTCGTGTCAATGTCATCCACGGCGCTGTCGGTGCCATCACGGAGTCTGACATTCGTCTGGCCGAAGTTTCGAATGCGATTATTATCGGCTTTAACGTGAGACCGGCTGCGACAGCGGCGGCGATCGCGGCTGATTCCGAAATTGACATCCATCTCTACCGCGTCATTTATGAGGCGATTGAGGAAGTCGAGCAAGCGATGAAAGGCATGTTGGCGCCCGTCTTTAAAGAAGTCGTCGTCGGACATGCTGAAGTACGCGATGTCTTCCACGCTTCATCTGTCGGTACGATCGCCGGTTGTTACGTGAATGAAGGGCGTGTGAATCGAAATGATAGCGCGCGTCTCGTTCGCGATGGGATTGTTATTTATGAGACAAAACTCGCCTCATTGCGTCGTTTCAAAGATGACGTCC
>CAZBOM010000050.1:6429-10886 GCA_964493375.1 uncultured Mageeibacillus sp.
TGGCCGCCGGTTATGAGTGCGGCATCAGCCTCGAACGTTTCAACGACATCAAAGTCGGCGATGAGATTGAGTTCTATACGATGAAAGAAGTGAAGGAAGATGCGTAGATCAGACCGATATGGAGATGAGGTATACAGGATTCTCGCGGACATCGTTTATAAGAAGATAAACGACCCGCGCATTTCCGGTGTCGCTTCTTTGACAGGTGTCGAAGTAAGCGGGGATCTTTCGGTCGCGAGAGTTTTTTACAGTGTCTACGGTTCGGATGAGGATCGCACCGGCGCCAAAGAGGCTTTTGAGAAAGCTTCCGGCTTTCTTCGAAGTGAATTGGCGGCGAGACTTCGCTCAAAAAAAGTCCCACGTCTCGTCTTTATTGAGGATATGAGTCTTCGCTACGGTGAATCGATCGACCGACTGCTCAAGTCGGTCAGCCAACGAGAGCACGACGACGAACGCGATCAAGATTGACGCCAATGGTATGGGCGGATTGAGAGCATTGTGTGAAATTATCCGTCACACGTATGTTTGTCAGCGCGTTTCTGGAGAAAACAATGAGTGAAGAACAAGACAAGAGAAGGCGTTTACTGGAAGTCGTCCTTGACGTAGCTTCTGATGGCGGAAGTATTGCGTTGTTGCCGCACGAACGGTTCGACGCGGATGCGATCGGCGCCGCTATTTCTCTCGCTCAAGTCTTTTCAGCGATCGGCTGCGAAATCTCTGTCATAACAGATGAAGCGCCGCCTGTCTCGATGCTGCATCTGCCACTTCTCGATTCCATCACAGTTTATGAGCCGGGAATCACTTGTTCAGCATTCGATCTCGTGTTGGCGATCGACTGCCATGAGAAGAACAGGCTGGGCGCGCGCGCCACTTGTTTCTCGCAATCTCGACTTCACGGTTCCATTGATCACCACGTGATCTCATCGGAGTTAGGGGAGTTAGATCTCGTCGTATCATCGGCGTCTTCGACTTGTGAGCTCGCTTTCTCTATCATTTGGGATCTCGAGTTGCATTTGGCGAAACCCTTGTTCAACAAGGAGATCGCCGTGCTCTTACTCGCCGGAACGATCACTGATACAGGACGTTACGCTTATAGCAATACGACGCCCGCGTGTTTTCGGCAAGCGGCGTTTTTGCTGGAACGATTCGCCGTCGACCTATCAACACTTCATTACAATCTTTACGAACGCACATCCGTTGGGCGATTGCAAATCAAAGGCGATATCTTTTCAGGTGTTGTGACTTACGATGACGGCCGCATACTCGCCTCTTCTGTGACGAGAGAGATGCTCGATCGACGCGGTGTAGCCGACGATGATCTCGCTTATTTCGCCTCCGATATGCGAGCGGCGGAGAATAGCCAAGTCGCTTTCTTGTTTGTCGAAACAGCCGATAAACAGGGCGTGCGAATCAACATTCGCTCGAACGGATGCTTTGATGCGGCCGCTTTCGCGAAGCGCTTCGGTGGCGGAGGGCATCTTCGCGCGGCTGGGATGTCATTGCAAAACATTTCAATTGAACAAGCGATGGAAAAGATTATCAGTGAAGCGCGTACGTCTCTCAATGGATGTATGGGGGAAATCGCTCCATGACGCTCGCATCAGGCGGCATTCTCATTATCGATAAAGAAGTAGGAATGACCTCGGCAGCCGTTGTTTCGCGAGCTCGCGTTTTTCTTGGAGAAAAAAGAGTCGGTCACACGGGGACGCTCGATCCTTTTGCGACAGGCGTCTTGCCCATTTGTTTTGGTCGCGCGACGGCCGCCGCTCACTACATGCTCCATTGGGATAAACGATATCTCTGCGGTATTTCACTCGGTATGTCCACCGACACGATGGACTGCTTAGGTTCGACGATTGAACAAACGCCCGAAGCGAACTGGAAACGTTTTGTCTTACCCCTCGATGAAAAGATCGAGCGCGAGCTTGAGATGACCGTTCAATCAATGATTGGTGTTCATGTGCAAGAAGTGCCGATCTATTCTGCCGTAAAGGTTGATGGGAAAAGACTCTATCGCTATGCGAGAGAAGGTCGCGATGTTGATTTACCGAAACGCGAAATCACGGTTCACGAAGCGATTTATCACGGCGTATCGATCGATGAGCAGACAGGGTATCCCGTTGTTTTTGTTGAGTTTCTTGTCAGTTCAGGGACGTACATTCGAGTGCTCGCTGAAAGCTTCGGTGGTGCCATCGGCTGTCATGCCCATGCGAAAAGTCTAAGGCGATTGGCGGCCGGTCATTTTACGGTTGAGCAGAGCGTCACACTCGATCGACTGTTTGATGCGTTTCAATCACACGGGCGCGATGCATTATTATTTCGTCAAAAAATGGCAGACGAACGCGTGATATCGCCTGTCGGCGAAGCATTCAGCGGATGGCCGCGCGTTTTATTCGACACAAAAGAAGCGATTGATCTCGCTCATGGCAAAAAAATACCGGTGGAACGCGGTCGTCAAAGCGAACCCGCGAGCGAATACGCGGCGCGCCACGCGACGCCTGAAGAAGACATGTTGGCATTTTTTTCCGCTGACCAATTGATCGCTGTCGGAAGAATCGAAGACGGTCTCTATCGTGTTAAGCGAGTCTTTATTTCACCGGATCAGTTCAATGAATCAATAGGCTGATAAATCAGATGTGCAAAAGATTGATCTCAACTGCTAAAGATTATTAAAAGGAAGAATAGTAATAGATCATGTTCAATGTTTATAGACAAATAGACCAAATTCCTAAAGCGCCGAGAGGTATAGCGCTCGGTGTCTTTGACGGTGTGCACAGAGGGCATCGTCATCTTATCGCGATGCTCAAGGAAGCAAGTCAACAGCGCGGTTTGCGCCCTTGCGTGTTTTCATTCTCATATGAGACGGGGATTGGTTTTAATGATCGAAAAGTCAATCACGATTTTCTCATGACAGACGATGAAAAAATAGCCGTGCTTGAAGAACTTGGTATTCAAGATGTCTTTCTCATACCCTTGACGTCAGAGTTTTGTCATTTAAGTCCGACAGCTTTTTTAACAGATGTCTTGATGAATCAGCTGGGCACAAAACTTTTGGCGATCGGCGAAGATGGTCGTTTTGGATGGGGCGGACGCGGCGATGCATCATTTCTTAAGGATTTTTCAGAGAACTCTTCGCTCGAATCGCTGATCGTCCCTGATCTTCTTTGGCAAGGAACGAAAGTGACGAGCACGAGAATTCGCGAAGCACTCGCCGACGGCCACGTAGAAGAGGCGGCGGAGATGATGCAAAGACCCTATTATCTCTCGGGCATTGTTGTGAGCGGCAGCAGCCTCGGCTCAAAAATCGGTTTTCCGACAGCCAATATTTTGTTCCCCCCGACATCCGCCTTATTGCGCTGTGGCGTTTACGCGACGCATGCCGTGATCGATGGTGAGCGATGGCCGTCAATCAGTAATGTTGGCGTCGCGCCATCTGTTCGTGAAGCGGGTAGCGATATTTTGATCGAGACGCATATATACGATTTTTCCGGCGATCTCTATGGTAAAAGAATCGCCATTGAATTTAACTCCTTTATTCGCGATGAATGTACCTTTTCATCTCTTCACGATCTCGTGACACGCGTGCACGCAGACCTTGATGCCGTGCGGAGCTTACATAACACAAATTAAGAGAGGCGAAAGGCTACGTCGCTTTTAACCACTATTTTAAAAACTTGATCGAGTGTCGTGTATGATAAAATAACGACATTCTCGGGAGGCCGATTATGCAAGCTATTATGAATTTCAACGTTTCATTTCCCGGACTGGGGATTCACGATTTGTCGATTAACCGAATCGCATTCCAGTTCAACCTTTTTGGCAGACAGATGACGGTCTATTGGTATGGCATGATTTTCGCGATTGCTATGGTGCTCTGTATCGTTCTCGCCATGTGGCATGCGAAGCGATATGGTCTGAAGAGCGACGATGTTCTCGACACCTACCTTTGGATGATTCCGTTTATTTTGATCGGGTCGCGCTTGTATTACGTTGCTTTTGAGTGGAATCAATTCAAAGGCGATTGGAAGTCGATGTTCGATTTCAGGCAAGGAGGACTCGCTTTTTACGGTGGTGTGATCGGTGGCCTTGTCGCCGTCATTATCGTCGCGAAAATTAAGAAGATTAAGCTTCATCGCTTGCTCGACTTTTTCGCCGTCTATATTCCGCTCGGTCAGGCGATCGGCAGATGGGGAAATTTCTTTAACCAAGAGGCCTTTGGCACGAACACATCGCTCCCTTGGGGAATGATCAGCGAGGGAACGAAGCGAGGCTTATCGGCACTGAATCATGATTTGGCAAACCCGCTTCCGGGACTCAATCCGGCATTGCCTGTTCATCCTACATTTCTCTATGAATTTGTCGCGAACATGATGATTTTTGTTATTCTTATCTTTGTTCGCAGGAACGCAAAGCGACCTTGGGTGACCGTGCACACATATTTATTGTCATATGGATTC
>CAZBOM010000051.1:0-10642 GCA_964493375.1 uncultured Mageeibacillus sp.
TCAAGAAAACCCGATTCTAAAATTGACAATTTCCGAAGAAGGTCGCCCCGTTCGCGTCTCCTTTACAAAGACAGGTAAACAATTTGATGTCTTGCTCGTTGATTTTACTGATGGGCGTCCGGTCACGCGCGTGTTGCGATACGATTTTTCCGGTGAATTGCAATTCGATCGGCGATTCCCGGAACAACCATTTTTGCCGGCGATGCTCCATCTCGACGAAAATGAAACTGTTTTTTATAGTGACAAAGACGTCATGGTCGTCAATGAAAAGACAGGCGAACCGAGAGTGTCTCGTTTTTTGGAACTGTTGATGCAGCTTGAGATGCAATCAGGTCGCTTGGCTGTCTTGGGTATGGATGAAGGTTTTACAACACTTCAATTTTTGCAAAACGTCTCTCATCAGCAGGAACAAGCTTTTGTTACCGCTGAATCCTCGAATGAGTTGATCAGTTTCGCGCTTTCAAGCGATGGAATGTACGCGCTTGGCGCTACGAAAAACCATTTGATGTTGTTTGATACGACAACAGGAAAGCTCATCGCTAAAAAAGATGGTTTAACTAATATGGAGAGAGTTCTCACATTAGGTGAACGAGAATTTCTCATCATGACAGCGGAAGACGCGTCTATCGTGACGATTCGATAATATGTTTATTGATAATCAAAATAAAAGCCGAGAGTTCGATTTGCTCATCGTTGGTGGCGGAGCATCCGGTGTGCTCGCAGCCATCAGCGCTGTTCATGACGGAGGTTTTACCGGAACCATCGCTATTGTTGAAAAAGAGAGCAACGCCCTTCGTAAACTGCTCGCTTCAGGAAACGGTCGTTGTAATCTCGCGAATCTGTCTGAAGTAGAAGGACATTACCACGGATTACAGCCTACCTTTGCCGATGGTGCACTCCGCAGAATGCCTGCGACTGAATTATTGTCGTTTTTGGAGAGGTTGGGGCTTATGACGCTCGTCGATCACGCTTCTCGCGTGTACCCTCGCTCGATGCAATCGAAATCAGTATCGCTCATTTTGTTGCAAGCTCTTGAGAGTCTCGATATTCCGCTTTTCACGGGACTTGAAGTCGCGTCGATTGAAAAAACATCGGATGCATTTCGCGTCGTCTTGTCGGATCAATCGGTGATGGAAACGCGCGCCGTTATTATCGCGGCAGGGAGCCCCGCGTCACCAAATCTCGGCGGCTCGTCGTCAGGCCTATCATTCTTGCGTTCGCTTAGCCATACAATAAGAGAACCCATGCCGGCACTCACCCCGTTGAAAATTAAGAAACATCACCTCTTGAGATTAGCGGAGGGTGTGCGTTTCCGAGGAAGCGCTTATTTCGAATCAATCTCCGGTGAGTGTTCGCCGACAGTAGAAGGTGAGTTTCTGATTACATCGTATGGGCTTTCAGGTATCGCATCGATGGAACTTGCGAGATTTGTCTCGGAAGCTGAATACTTGATGAAGCAGAAAAAAACCGACACCGATGAAATCGTTGGCAAAGTCATCATCGATTTTTTACCTGAGGTCAGTTCCGCAACGCTAAGGACGCATTTAGAAATGCTCTTGTGCTCACATGCTTCGGGAGCGATGACGAAAACTGAGCCATTTGATCCTAGACGTCTTCGCGTTGAATCGACAAAGCCTCAAGAAAAAACGGGAGCCGTTTCAGATCGTTTAAGGACGATCATTGCTGGTCTCGTACCTGAGCAAATTAGTCAATCGATCGTCTCATCCGATTCCGCGAAAAACGATCGACTCTCTCGCTTAGTGGTAGATTTGACAAATACCTTGAAGCGCTTTGAACTTGAAGTTGAAGGGACGAGAGGCTTCGAATTCGCTCAAGTGGCGACGGGCGGCGCTTTAACGAAAGAATTTGATTCAGTTACGATGATGTCTCACATCATCCCCGGATTGTTCGCGTGTGGCGAAATTCTCGACATAGACGGTGACACAGGGGGCTACAACCTCATGTGGGCTTTCTCATCGGGATATCAGGCGGGGATTAGTGCCGCAGACTTTTTAGCCAAGAGGTGAGTGGCGGTGGCGCTTGACCCTAAACATTTGTTGGCCGACACGCTGCTAACATGGTTTGATAAGTATGCGCGCGATCTCCCTTGGCGGTATGTCGTTTCGCCATCTGACAAACGAGCTTTACTAGGGGCATTGGAAGTCTATCGTGATCGTCTACCGGAAGATGTCTCCCTTTCTATCAGGCGAGATCCCTATACTGTCGTTGTGTCCGAGTTTATGCTCCAGCAGACGCAGGTCACCACCGTTATTCCCTACTATGAACGATTTTTGGAAGCGTTCCCAACCATTCAAGCACTGGCGGAAGCGAATGAAACCGATGTGCTGAAACTCTGGGAAGGGCTCGGCTATTATCGTCGCGCCCGGTTCTTGAGTGCATTCGCAAAACAAGTTGTCTCCGAATATGGCGGCGTTATTCCTGCCGACAAGAAACTCTTGCTATCATTGCCAGGCATAGGGGAGTATACGGCAGGCGCCATTCTTTCGTTTGCGTTTGATCTTCCCGAACCGGCTGTCGACGGCAATATCGTGAGAATCTTCTCGCGGCTGGACGCCGAACCGCATATGAGAGGCGATGCGAAAGCCATTCGATCGGTGCGCCGCCGCGTGACGGAACTGATACCGGCGTCTCGCGCGGGCGATTTCAACGAAGCTCTCATGGATTTGGGGGCGACGATTTGCACACCGTCATCGCCACAATGCGCGTTTTGTCCTTTGGCCAAGTATTGTCGAGCATTCGAGTTAGACGAAGTTGACGCCTTTCCTTTACGCCCTGAAGTTGATGAAAAACCGGTCGCCAAATTCTCCTATGTCCTTTTGCATAGAAATGGCTCAGTTTTCGTCCGTTGCAGGCCGAAAGGACTACTCGAAGGGTTATATGAATTTTTCTCACTTCCAAAACAATTTGGGAAGAAAGATTTAGCCGATTTTCAATCGTCGCTGAAAGAAGAATTATCGACTATGCATCACGATGGGGAGACTTTGCGAGATCACCTTATCGGTGAGAATCGCGAAGATTATTCGTATCGTCGACAAATCTTGAAAGACATCAGCGAGCTGATCGATCAGAAGAACATTCGTTTTGTGGGGAAGAAGCGAATCGTCTATTCACACAGAATTTGGGAAGTGTCACTTTGGGAGGTCGAGCTATCTCAAAGGCTTGACATTGATGACTATCCTTATCTTGATCTAGGCGACGAGATAGATAGCGGTATCCAATTCGTCAGTGACGCAGGAGTTGCCGGTCGTAACGAGGGAATATGGGTAACGCTTGAAGAACTTTCAAAGCTTCCTTTCCCTTCAGTTCTCGTCCCTTGGCGTGATGATTTCATTGCACGCCATCGCTGACGGATGGTTCAAGAACAAGGGTAAGAACCGCTTGCACGGCCTTCATTGATCTTGTATCTTTGAAAACTCTGTGATACCATAGCGTACGTTAAATATAGACATTGCCGATTAGTGTAACGGTAGCACACCTGACTCTGACTCAGTTTGTTCGGGTTCAAATCCTGAATCGGCAGCCAAGAAAAACCCCTGTGGCTCTACACTTACAGGGGTTTCGTTTTGTCTCACATGTCATCAATATCTGAATTTTGCACCATTATTGCACCATTTATACTGATGCCGCCTATCTATTTTTCGACCCCGAATGTCGGATTGCCCACATTCGGCAAATAGAAATTGGCCAACTTTCTGCCGTCGGCATCGCTCGCCGCGATCTCCACAAAATAGTGCCAGCTCATCATGTCTGCTGTACCTACATCCGGCACGATGAAATTGAACAGTACCGTCAACTCGTCATCTGTTTGTATAACCTCTTTGACATCAACTTGGATCGATCCTGAATTGAGACCAATGGCACCGACGATCAGCACTTTTTTATCAAAGAACCCATCGTTGTAAACTTCGAGTAGCTTTTCGACATCTGCTTCGTTAAATTGCCAGCCGCAGGTTGCCTTTTGAAGATACGAGGACAAATCATCTTTGTTGTTCAGGAGTACCGGATTTGTCGAAATTCCGAGTGTTGGAGCTAAAGGAATGGTTCTCATGATACGGGCGAAATAGGGGATGCTCTTGCCCGAAACGATTGGAGGGCGCAGAGACTCAATAAGGTCGCGCAAATCTTGAGACCACGGATTGGATGACGTCGACGTTGTATCGAACGGTGAACGGGGCGACGAGGGCGTTGTCATGGGATCAGACTCTGTTGAACTTGTTGTGGTACCGGAATCAATCGGTTGTGGCTCTTCATTTAAACCACAACTGGCGACAAGTATCGCGACAACAAGAAATATTGAGACGCATACGACGAGCCATTTTATGTCAAAACGATTCGATTTATTGTCATGTTTATTAGGCTCCATGTGTCACCTCCGTGACGAATCCTCTTCACTTTCGCGAGTGAACTTCGTTTTGCTTTCATGAAAATATTACCACATTCATTATCTTTCTAAGCTTTTGATGTTCTAAAGCGAGACACTGTCTCTGTGGGGTTCTAATGGCAGATGGAGACCTTCTCGTCCAACGGCTTTTGCATGGCCATTATCATCTTCATGATGTGATAAAATGAAAAAAATGCTTCTTAGCGCGGAGGAGTCTGAGCTTTTGTTTTTGGCTGCTAATTTGTTTTCAAAAATCGGTGAATTCTTTAATGAATTGCGTTACAGCCTGTCGGATGGCCTGTTGTTTTTGGGCGGACCTCTCGATATCGCTGTCGCTATTTTCGATATCACAATCACTGCTTTTGTCGTTTATTTTATTTTGCTCCTTCTTAGAGACTCGCGCGCGTGGCAGCTGCTCCGTGGAATTATTTTGATTGTAGCGTTCGCGCTTGTCTCGAGCGCGATTGGGTTGAATACGATTGGTTTTATGCTCAATCGTACTATTTCAATTTTAGCGATCGCGATCATTGTTATTTTCCAACCGGAATTGCGGCGAACGTTAGAAGCGGTCGGGCGGAATCGCCTTACAATTGGAACTTGGGATGGTTTTGAGTCGAGTCCCGGTGTCCATCAGATGATCGAAGGGATTGTTAACGCTTGCGAGTGGATGTGTAACACAAGAACAGGCGCACTCATTATTATCGAGCGCAGTTCGAGATTGGGTGAGCTCCACGAACAAGAAAACGCCGTGCGCATCGATGCGACAGTGTCTTCCGCTCTATTGAGACAAATTTTTTATACGGGTTCTCCGCTTCACGATGGCGCGGTGGTCATTCGAGACGGGCGAGTGGCGGCGGCACGCGTTCACGTTCCGCTATCAGACAATTACCATTTGAGACGTGATTTTGGTCTTCGCCACCGAGCGGCCGTTGGGGCAAGTGAAATGGGTGATGCGATTGCCATCGTCGTCTCCGAAGAGCGCGGCTCAATCAGTATTGCGATCGATGGCGTCCTCCATGTCTTGGGGAATGCCGATGCGTTGCGCACACAACTCCATCGCTTGCTCGGAACCGTTGAAGGAGAAGAGAAGCGAACTATTCTGGGATGGTTTAGGAAGCTCTTTCGCGCCGGCAATGGTGCCAAAAAAGCAGAGCAAGATCTCGATGAGCATGATAGTGTTCCGGCATCTCGGAAGCCTGTTAAAGATAATTCAGATTCACAAAATGATGAAGAAAAAGTTGTCGTAATCGACGAAAATGAAGATGACAACGAGTGGCCTACGAAAAAACAGCGAAAGGTTTTGAGAAGAAGGCGAACGGGATCGTTGCTTACCAGAAGACAGCGTATGGGGCTGGCGATACTATCAGTGGTCATTGCTTGTTTTATGTGGGTATTTGTGCAAATCAGTGTCAATCCGGTGACAACAAAGACATTCAATGTTCCACTCGCGCATTTCGGACTCGAAAAAGCGCAAGCGCGCGGTTTTGACATTCAGAATTTCCCCGTGGCGAATGTCCAAGTGACGCTTCGCGGGAGGCAGCAAGTCCTATCGGGGATTGCGCCGGGGAATATTGCCGCTTATATTGATGTCAGCGAAGTCAATGGCGTTGGTCTTATCCAATTGCCCATCAAAGTTGACACAAAAACGTTACTTTATACGAAGATTGAATTATTGCTACCTCTGTCGGTAGCTGTTAATGTTTACGAAAGAATTCCGACAACTCCTTAAACACAAATCTACACGGCTTGGATAAGCCTTTTATGGAAACGTTTTTAACGAGTGTCTATCTAATTGGGAGGAAATATTATGGGCAGAATGTTTGGGACAGACGGAGTGCGCGGTGTCGCGAATCGCGACTTGACACCTGATTTAGCTTTTTCCCTCGGTTTGGCCGGAGCGCTTGTCTTAACGGAAGAGACACACCACAAGCCGACGATTGTCGTGGGAGAAGATACGCGTGTTTCATGTGGCATGTTGGGGTCGGCACTTATTGCCGGCATTACATCTGCCGGCGCGAATGCGTTGTATGTGGGAGTGATCCCGACACCGGGTGTCGCGTGGTTGACGCAAAAACTCGGAGCAGACGCAGGCGTCATGATTTCTGCATCACATAATTCGTTTGAATATAACGGTATTAAATTTTTCTCCGGCGGCGGTTTTAAACTTCCCGATGAGACAGAAGATGCTATTGAAGCGCTTATTAAAAACCCGTCCTTTTCTGAGAGGGATCGCCCTGTCGGAGAGCAAGTGGGAAAACTTGTTCACTACAAGCAAGGGGCAGAAGAGTATCGAGAGCATTTGCAATCGATCGCCGGTCTCGATCTCTCAGGCATGAAGCTCGTCGTCGATTGCGCGAACGGCGCGAGCTATGCTGTTGCGCCAAAGCTTTTCAGAGATTTAGGTGCCGAAGTCATAACGATTGGCGCCGATCCTGACGGTTACAATATCAACCGCGACTGTGGTTCGACACACGCAGAGAAATTGTCAGATGTCGTAAGAGAACAAGGAGCCGATCTAGGGCTGGCCTTTGACGGAGATGCCGACAGACTGATCGCCGTCGATGACAAAGGAGAGATTTGCGACGGCGATGCTATGCTCGCTATTTTGGCACGCGATCTCGACCGAAGTGGCAAACTGTCGAAGAAGTCGATTGTTGCCACCATTATGAGCAATTTAGGTCTTGAGATCATGGCCGAAGAGGCCGGGTACGAATTGATCCGAACGCAAGTGGGCGACCGTTATGTGCTTGAGCGTATGTTGGCCGACGGTTTTGCCATCGGCGGGGAACAGAGCGGACACATTATTCTCTTAGAAGATTCGACGACGGGAGATGGCGTACTAACGGCTATTCGCCTGTTGGGCGCGATTCGCAATGAGGGAAAAGGCGCTTTGCTCAGTGACATGCGAAAGATCATGAAAACACTTCCCCAAGTTCACGTCAATGTGCACGTGGCCGATGAGATGAAGATGATGGTGATGACCCACGAAGCGCTTCAAGAAGCCATCGCGGAAAAAGGAGAACTGCTCGGCCGCCATGGTAGGATCGTCGTCAGAAAATCAGGCACGGAGCCGCTCGTCCGCATTATGATCGAGGGTAAAGACCAGACTGAGATCAACGAGATGGCCCATCAGCTCCGCGCCGTGGTTGAGACAATTTGTGAATCTCAAGGCGAGGCTTAATCGTTGACAAGTAAAAAGAGCGCTCGTTATGTTTTAGTTCTGCTGATTATTAGCGGATTGTTGCTGGTGCTCTCCTTTCAAGGCGTGCTGCAGAAACCGGTACGCGGAGCAAAACGTTTCCAAATAGATTCGGCATTACCGGACGGCGTCAACCGCCCCGATCCGAAGCCGGATGGAAGCTTGCCTGACCCGAAACAAACACCGCCGTCTCCGCCGGAAGGCTCAGAGAACTCGCCCGAAACGACGGCGCCCGGCGATCCGCCAAACACAACAGAAGCCGAAAAGGTTGAACTACCTATTACCGATAATGACCCTGACAAGCTCCCCGCAGGCGTTGAAGCGTTGCGCGTCTGGCCATCGACACTTTCTATCCCGAAGTTGTATGACGCAAAACTAGATGAATACGCGTCTCGTTCGGCGGCAGCGCAACCGCTGCAGGGAATCACCGTCATTCTCGACGCGTCTCGCGGAGGCGCGGAGACGGGAGCCGTATGGGGAACGGGCGAAGAAGTGCTGACAGAAAAGGCTGTTCTCCTGAGCATAGCGAATGAAGCAGAGAAGGCATTGGCGCGTTACGGAGCGACGGTTGTTTTGACACGTACGACGGATGAAGAATACTCATTGTTTTCGAGAGTCGCGACGGCTGCCGACATCTCTCTCATCAAGTATCGTGAGGCGGCTGACCAAGCCGGTTATCTCACCTCTGTTGTCGATAATTTGAGATTGCTCATGGGAGATGTTATGCGAATCAATCAGAATAGCCCCGCGTCCGGTGGCCGTGGTTTGTTCGGTTCAATCGGCACGCCACCTCAGCTGCGAATTTTGTATGACATTGAAGCTCAATACACCGATATTTTGTTGATTAATCTTTCGCTTGGAAATGACTCTGACAACGCGCGTCACGGTTCACATGCTTATTTCATGTCGGCTGACTATGTCGCGACGACCAATAACGGGTACGCGGTTGATCAAGATCCCGCGAAGTTTGCGCCTAACTACACAAATATTGATAGCACGGGACGCGCCAAATTGGCACAGCTTTTGAAGACGAATCTTTCGCGTGTGGTGCCGTCATTAAAGCCTGAGAATGGGTCACAAGCCGGTGAAGAAAAAGATCTCGCCCTTCTACGACTGACGAACTATGTTTCAGCCTCTTTAGTTCCGGGTTATCTGTCGAATGAAGGTGATCGCGCGATTCTCGCCACAGAGAAGGGTCGAGCCGATATCGGTCAAGCGATCGCGAACGCCGTCTTTCAATATTTCATTGCCCCTCAATCTTAAAGGGCGCCCCACCATCTAGAACGAATGCGAACCGTATGAGAATCGATTGAATGAGTGGATACGCATCCATGTCAAGACAATCGGTCGATCAAGCTGCGTGGCGGAGTATTGATGGAGTTGGCGCAAGATAGCGAGCGCCGTATCTTTTGTCGCAATCATGATGATGGCTTCTTTTTCGATCTCGTCGGAGTGGCCAAAAAATCCACGGCTTTCGTGTGCGGTGAATCTACCCCGCATGATCGTCGCGCCGTGACTTCCCTCGGCTTCTGCCAATCGGATAATCTCTCCCGTAAAGCCTCGGTCGACGAGAGCGAGTACAGCGACTTGGTGAGATTCATCTGTGACAGTCGCTTTATGATCTTGCGGTTCGACTGAATCGGCAAAGAGCTCTTGCTCTAGTTTTAATTCTTGATCTTTCTCTAGAATTCCCGCTACCATATCGATGTCCGTGGAAAAGATAATGCCTCGTCCCGGCATTTCCGTGCGAAGTGATTCGTTAATGGTGCGGTAAATGGCTTCACATTGATGTCTTTTCGCGATGATGAGAACTATTTCTTTGCTTGGCACGATTTCAAAATTGAACGTTTTGCGACTGTGGTCAGCCGATCCCGTCGCTTGTAAAATCGATGCGCCCACAGGGTGGCTTTGGCGCACTTGTTCGACAACATCTTCTCCTTCGCCTTCATTGACAATCGTCGCGATCATCGAGTATGAGTGCCCGAGTCGTTCGGTCGGTTGTTTTTTAGCGCGCTCAAGGCTGATAAGATACGCGATACCGCCCAGTTTTTCCTTGAGATTAAACTCTACATTGATTTGTTCAAGCAGAGACTCGGCCATTCGGCTGGGTACGGCAAGTGCCACAATCTCACGTTGGACATTGGCCAGCCCCAGCATCGAAAGGATATGACTCGGAAGTGTGCCTCGAGCATAACTGAAAAAAGCTCCTACAGCGCCGTTCGCCAACGCATAATTTGCCATATCTTCAGCTTTTTTTGGCGTCGAAATCATGATGAGAAGTGAGTAAGTCTCGTGCTTTTCCTTTTCCGGGTTTTGTTCGCTATGATCTAAAGGTAGCTCATTTGTCTTCATGATCATCTTCCTCCAAAGAGTCGTCTATATCATCAACATCGGTGTTTTTAGTTTCTTTGACACAGTCGCATTCGTCCTCTAACGTGTTATCGATCATTGCTTCGTTCTCACCTTTAAGAAGACTCTTTTCATCGACGAGTGAATCAGCTTCCTGATGTGCGTCTTCAATGGTCTCTTTCGTTTCAGGTTCCGTTATAACAACATCTGTCTCATGATCAAGAAGGTGAGTCTCGAGTTCTTTCTCATCCATTTCATCTGTTGTAATGGCTTCTTGTTCCTTGATCTCGTCCACTTTGATCTCGTCCACTTCGATCTCGTCCTCTTCAAAGGCGGCCAACGATTCAATGCTTCCCAACGAAAGCGCCAAGCTTTCTTGTTCTAGATCAGGAGAGACGGTTTCTTCTTCAAGCGCTTCAAGGATATGATCGTGTTCAATCGCGATGCTCTCCGGTGAGAATTGCTGACGTTTTCGATGTTGCTTCGATCGTATGACAGAGATCAGTCCCAGAATCTGGAGTGTGATCAGCGGAGCCATGGCGACAAGCGCGATGACGCCGAAACCATCGAGCAGTAAATCGGCTCCCGGCGCGCCGGCCGCGATCCCTTGTGTGAAGGCAAGGATAAATGTCGCTGTCATGGGACCTGAAGCAACACCTCCCGCGTCGAAGGCGATCCCGAGGTACTGGGGG
>CAZBOM010000052.1:0-3879 GCA_964493375.1 uncultured Mageeibacillus sp.
AGAAACAGGAGCCAGCCACCAAACCGCCGGCGACAAAGCCGAGATTAAAAGGCTCCGTAGCCATCACTTTCGATGATGGACCGGGCCCTCATACGGCACAACTTCTTGACGCGTTAAAAAAATACAATGTGAAGGCGACATTTTTTGTTTTAGGGAGCAAAGTAAGCAACAACAAAGCACTCATTCAACGCATGGTGAATGAGGGACACGAAGTGGGAAACCATTCCTTTAGCCACCCCGATTTGCGCAAGTTGACAGACGCGAATGTCACAAGCCAGCTCGCGAGAACAAATAAACTGATCGCCGGTATCACCGGTCGAAATCCCAAAGTTATGCGACCGCCATACGGAGCGTTTAACCGCCGTGTCGTTGAGCTGGCCAAACAGCAAGGGTTGGCGCTCATTCTCTGGACTCCGAGTCCCGTCGACTGGAAATATAGAAACGCTGATTATGTTTACAACTACATTCTCAAACACGTCAAAGCCGGAAGCACGCTTTTGCTTCACGATATCCATAAAACGAGTGTCGACGGTTTCATCCGTGCGCTACCTGTATTACTTGAACGCGGTCTCAAACTTGTCACGGTGAGCGAGCTAGTCAACTTAAAACCGGGCGATGTGCACCCTTCATCTTGGTATCGTTAAATAACGATAAGTCAAAGAAAAAATGTCGAAGAGACAGGAGTGTTTTGACGAAACGCGGTGTCAATGGCGTAAATGACATGGCACACGTGTCATACAATGCCTGAGTATCTTAGCTCTCTCGGCAGAGACTAGTTTCCGTCATCACTATCGAAGCTTAATCGAAAGCGCTTTCTCATAAGCCTCGACGAGGCCGCGCCCAGTATCAGAATGCACGAAAGTCTGCGGTAGATCGCATCCCGGCCGTTCATTCCCCTCCACAATGACAGGGCCGTCCGGTGTGATGGCGACATCCCACCCGATATATCGAGAACCCGGCAGTTTTGTCGCCGCCTTGATCACGAGTTCCTTGACTTGATCAATCATGGGAAGTTGAATCCCCACGAATGGAAGATTGGTATCGGGATGATGTGTGTAGATCGTTCCAAAACCGACGGCGCTATAACACGGATGTGTGATGCGACCGTCCTCCGAAAGCTTCGTGTATAAACCGCCGGCGCTCATATTGTCAACAAACGCATCTTTGCGGCCAATGCGAAAGACCATATAGAGCACCGTCACATCGCCTTGATCATTGATGCAAGTACAAGTGCGCAAAGTGTTGACGGAACTCGCGTTAATCGCGCTCAATTCATGGTGCTGTTCGATTACTTCTTCGACAACGACTCGTCCTTCGCGAATGAGACGGTCAAACTGTCCTTTCGCTTTCTCACGCGTCAGTTTTTCAATGCCATCGCCACCGCATCCGCGCGCCGGTTTGGCAAACACGACATCGAACTTAGCAACAAACGCTTCATAAGCCGCTTCATCAACTTCTCGAAGATCGATAAACTCGCGACCGAGAAATTCACGATATGCTTCATTGAATTGACCTTTATCATTAATTAAACGTGCAACTTCCGGGGCGTTACAACGAAACATGACACCGTTATCTTTGTACTCCGTCGCGAATGTATCGCGAATCGCGGGATCTCTCTGAAGGTCAAACGCGAAGTTCATATAATTAAACCACGTCGCCCCACGTTTTCTGTAGCAGTCGACGAAATCAAAAAAGATGGACATGAAGGATCGGCCGCTTCGCTTTGACAACGCGCGCGAAAGGCCGAATACGTTTTTCCATTGGATCGTAAAAAGACGTCGAAAATTCATGTCAACCTCCTGAGCATCCGAACGCCCAAGCGAATCAATTCGCCAAACGACAGATTAGGCCTATTATATGGCTGTGCTCCGACAGCGTCAAACATGCCCGCATGACTGTCGTATATAGAAAATCGTGTGCTACTGAAAGAGAACGGTCAAACATTTGTCATATGATCGTCATCGTATACATACTTGAAATCGACAATTGATCAAGGTAATATACCGTTGTAATACTGCGTTTACAGGTTTGCTTAGAACGCGTAACCTTTGGGTGTTGTTTAATGAATTTTAAAAAATCAATTTCATTTATTTGCTGTGTTGTCGTTTTACTGGCGATCGTCGTTTCGGGATGCCAAAGTGCGCTCGAAGTTCAATTTGATCGTCTCACCACACCAAAGCTTGATCAAAAAATCTCAGACGATGAATTCGACGATCTACCGTTTGTAGACCGTAATCTGGGATCGCTTATCGATCCTGCGGAAGATGAAAATTTACCGCTTCTGACAGAGGAATCTACTTCCCTGATGACTGAAGGTGCCAGCAGCACATCGAGCACATCTGAAACATCCGAAGAAACGACAACCACCACATCAAAGACAACGACGACGACTTCGAAGAGTACGACTTCAAAGACGACTACCACGACATCGCAGAAAAAGACGACAAAGAAAACGACGAAACCGACTACAACGACAAAGAAAACGACGATAAAACCAACGACCACGAAAAAAACGACTAAAAAAACAACGACAACAACGACAACTCCAACTACGACGACCGAACTGACGACAACAACGACTCCAACCACGACAACCACGACAACCACGACGACAACGACAACTACGACGACTCCAACGACGACAACCACGACGGAACTGATAACGACAGTTCCGACGAACGCTGAAACATCGCCATCCGAATCGGTAACGACTGAAAAGTTAAATGGCGCGCTTCGTCCCGACCTTGCAGCTGAAACGCTTCGTCTTGTGAATGAGAAGCGCGTTGCAGCCGGGCTTAATGCCTTGACAATTAATCAAGCGCTCGTTCGTTCTGCAGAAATTCGCGCCGTTGAAATCGTCAGAAGGAAAAGTCACACACGTCCCAATGGCACCTCTTATCGGACAACAATCAAGACTCCATACAGTCGTTGCTGTGAGATCATCGCATGGGGATACAGTGACGCCGAAAGAACTGTGAGGGGATGGAGTAATTCATATCTCCATAACCGCAATATCATGCGCGCCGACTTCACACAAGTCGGAATGGCTTGCTATATTGCCAACGGCAGTCATCACTGGGTCATGCACTTTGTGCAACCATAAGGCGTGAATCAATCATAAAAATCATTTGAAAACAATCAATACCGCCGGCTTAGCCGGCGGTTTGCTTATGTCACTATAAGGGGCTGTTGCCGGCCGGACTATTCGTCTTTTTAAAATCTACTTCTTGAAGCTTAAGCTATATTTTTCTCCACCCGTATAGCTGGTGATGTATGCCAAAGTAACTTGGACAATGAGAATCGTAGACATACTTGAAATCGACAATCATCCACGATAGTATATCGTTGTATTACTGAGTTTACAGGCTTGCTTAAAAAACATCGTCATCGGGTATTGTTTTATGAGTTTTAAAAAATCAATTTCATTTATTTGTTGCGTTGTCATTTTGTTGGCGATCGTCGTTTCGGGATGCCAAAGTGCACTCGAAGTTTAAATTGATCGATTTACGACGACACAGCTTGATCCAAAGAACGCAGATAATGGATTTAACGATCCACCGTCTGTAGACAGTAGTCAGGAATCACTCGTTGATCCTACGGAGGATGAAAGTTCGCCGCTTCTGACGGAGGAATTTACCTCTCCGATGACTGAAGGCGCAAGTAGTTCATCGAGCACATCAGAAGAAACGACCACCACGACATCAAAGACAACGCCTTCGACTTCGAAGAGTACGACTTCGAAGACGACCACCACGACATCGCAGAAAAAGACGACAAAGAAAACGACGAAACCGACCACAGAGACAAAAAAAACGACGAAACCGACGACGAAACCGACAACATCAACGAAAACAACGGTAAAACCAACCACTACGAAAG
>CAZBOM010000052.1:3889-4179 GCA_964493375.1 uncultured Mageeibacillus sp.
CAATTCCAACTACGACGACAACGCCGGAGCTGCCAACGACCGTTCCGGCAAATAATAAAACATCGCCACCTAAATCGACGACAACCAAAAAATCAAATGGTACGTTTCGTGCCGACTATGAGGCTGAAATACTTCGTCTCGCGAATAAGAAACGCGTTGCGGCAGGGTTGGATGCTTTGACACTCAATCAATCGCTCGTTCATTCTGCGAGAATTCGCGCCGTTGAAATCGTCGAGCTTAAAGCCCATGATCGTCCTGATGGATCTCGTTTCTATACGACAATTAATATC
>CAZBOM010000052.1:4189-10615 GCA_964493375.1 uncultured Mageeibacillus sp.
ACACCCGAAAAAGTTATGGGCGGATGGAGCAAATCGGAAGTCCATAACAGAAATATCATGTATCCCTGGTTTTCAGAAGCCGGGGTGGGTTGCTATATTGTCAACGGTGTTCCTCACTGGGTCATGCTCTTTGTAGATACATACGAATACGACTACTGGGATGAATCATAATGAATCAATTGAACACAATAAAAACAGCCACTTGATCGAGCGGCTGTTTTTCATTGCGTATTTAAAGGTTGTTATGCCAACACAGCCTTCAGTTCATCTCAATTTACAAGCGATCAGCTTTCTTCGGCAAATCCTCGATTCTGCTCCCCATAAAAGCTTCTATCGTCGGCTTAATCCCTTGGTTGACACGTTTGACATGGTCATAATACTGGTAGAAGTCGTAGCTCCCCCACGGATTTCCCTCAATCACACAAGGACCTGTCGCGGAAACGGCGACATCCCATCCCATATGACCGTATTCATCCTCACCCTCCATGATTTCCATCATCATGTCGACCATCTCTTTAAAATACGGCACTTGAAAACTGCCGTCCGAGATGGCGACACCGGTGAGCGGATGATAATCATAGAGCGTCTCAAACGCCGGGTCAAAAATGGCATCATTGACGACGGCTTGGGAGATAAAGCGACCTTGCTCATCGACGGCAACACACGATGAGCTTTGGCCGACTTTGATAATGTCAACATCATCAAAAAGCGCGATGCGCACGGACAAGGGAAGCATCAAGATTTTTCCTTTGTCCTTTAGAAACGTGAAACGAAAACTCGCGACGGCATGCGGTGAGACAGTATCCATGAGAGGATGTTGCACGATCTCTTCTTCAAGCATGTCGTATTTTTCGCGCACTCGCGCGACAATCTCATCGATCGTGTCGTGATCGTATTTGATTTTCTCGACCCCGACACCGGCATACCCCATCGCGTCTTTTCCGAAAACAGTCCCTTTATTCTCAATAAACGAACGAATGTCTTCGTCACTCGACTCCGCCACAATCAAGACGTCTCTGAAAAAATACTTTTTATATCGCTTATAAGCGATGACTTTGTCTTGGATATAACCGGGTGTTGATTTGGGCGGATTCAAACTGTTGACGAGCTGAATCCATTCTTTTATATAAATATACTGATCGCGAAATTTAGGATCGGTGTATTCCGTAAAATTAAACATGAGATAGTTACTGACGGTGCTCCCATACTTAAACTTACAGCGCATCATATCGATAAAAAGGTTGATCGCCGAGCGATCAGATCGAGTCGCTTGCTTCTTCGACGCACGCCAAGCGCCTTGTATGTATGGCCAAGCATTCCTGAGCTTCATGATTATTTCCCTTCATCAGCCGGTGCGACAAAGTAAACGTTTGTCATTGAAGGAGGTGTTAATGGGCGATCTCCCGTACCGGTTTTCAAGGAGGCGATACGATCCACTTCATCCATGCCGGCCACGACCACGCCAAACGCCGCGTATTTTCCGTCGAGGAATGTACTGGGCGCGTCACAGATAAAGAATTGTGAGGTCGCGGAGTTTGGATCGTTTGTTCTCGCCATTGAGATCACACCTCTTGTATGCGAGAGATCGTTCTCAACGCCGTTAGCCAAGAATTCTCCCTTGATCGTTTCTTTCGAACCGCCCGTGCCAATGCCATAGGGATCTCCGCCTTGGATCATGAAACCTTTTATGATTCGATGGAAAATAAGTCCGTCATAGAATTTTTCACTGACGAGTTTCTGGAAATTTGCGACGGTCAACGGCGCTTTGTCCGGTTTTAACTCGATGACAATCGCGTGACCGCTGTCCATCACAATCTCAACGAAGTTTGTCTTTTCTTCTTTTTTTACAAATCCATCTGTAACAGCCTTTATCATTTGATTTTCACTTCCTTCTGTATTATGTTCGTTTGTTGTCGACTCGCTACCATGATTCGATGAGTCGCTATCAATCTTTTTGCCACAAGCAACGAGGAACGACAAGCTCAATACAATGGAAATAATAAGCAAAATACTAATGATCAATTGATTTTTCTTCTTCACTTTAATTCCCTCTTTCTTTTTCGTTGCGGATCACCTGTTGCCATGCTGTGGCGATTCACTTATCTCTTATTCGTTTGTTTCTGCTTCGGTCCGCCGACGGCGGGTATCTGCTGACCTTCAACCCGTTTACGGTTGAAGATCGGCAGGGATCATTCAACCTTGCGGGATGTATATCTCTGCATTCTCAAGCAAGAGAAACTCACCTTCGACGACCTCAACATCGACGAAACTATCCGTTAGCACTTCATACGTGCGAAGCGGCCCTTCCTTGAAAGAGCGGGCATTGGAATAAACTTCACATCGACTCTGTTGCCCTTCTTCGAGCGGGAGACCTTTGATCATATGGTATCCCGGCATGACTTCCTCGCCGACTTTGAAAAAACCATCGCGGATGTCCATCATGACATCTCTCAATGAAGCTTTTCTTTCCGCTTCAGTAAAAAGTTTGGCCTTATTAATAAGTAAGCGCTCACCTTCTTTGACTTCAACCCAAGCGTGCGTCTTAAATGTTTGCGATCGGAGAAGGTCCTCGCTTCCACCCAAGGGCATAACGAGATTAAACAATCCCTCCTCTTGGTTCTTCGCGACAACACAATACAAGCCTGGCGCGATATCTTGGCTGTGCTTTGGCTCTACTCGAACATCGTATTCGAAATCATACTTCATCCTTTTTTCTTTTTGCCCACAACCGATGAAAACGAAACAACAGAAAATCACAATGATAACGACTCCAATGTATTGAATCGATTTAGGTTTCATAATAAACACCGCCTTATCAGTCTGATCGCGCAAAAGATTGGACGATCATCGGTACGCGTCTTTGACGACACGCTTTTCGTACCACCGTGCGAGAGGAATCGCCAACGGGAAGGCGACGAGCGCGTAGACAAATCCCCCGGGGATATCAAGGAAAACGTGCTGCTTCGTCGTCACCGTTGTCGCGGCGATCGCCAAGAAATAAATGGTGACGAGCACTTTTAACCACCTTGGAGCTTCTTTCAACATCCAAATGAAAATAATCGTCAATGTGCACTGAATGACATGAATCGACGGGAACCCGCAGAAATGGTTGTCGTTTTTGTAAGTGATCGTGAGCATCTTTGAAAAAATGTCGGTACCCGCAAAAACTTCATCATATGGTCTCGGGATAATCGTCTGGAAAAGTGGGAATGTCGCCCATGCCATGATTTGTCCGACTTGCATCGTCCAGAAATAGCGACGCATCATCGTGCGATTGCGGAAAAAGTAATAGAAAAGCAACACGACCATCGTTGGAGCCCATGTATTGTAAATCAAAACGGTCCAAGTCAAGAGAGGAATTTGATCATCGAAAGGAATCGCGATATTTCTGACCGTTCCGATCGGTCTATTCAGCAACTCCATGCCCCACAAAGAAATAAAGAAGATGGGAACCAAGATGAAATCACGCCAATAGTATTTTATATACGCAAGAAATTGCGCTTTCGTTTTTGGCGGCGTCACGGGCTTTTCTTCTAAAATATTTACACGGTCGTTCAGTGTCACGCTGAGAGTTCCTTTCTCTCCACATGTCGCTTCCGATCACTCATCTTGTTCAGCCCGCGGCCGACGGCATAAAGCAGTAAAATCATCAGCTCATAACCGACCAGCATGATCGCATAATAAACAAAAGGCGGGAATGTCAAGGCGAGCTTTGTGAGTGGCGGAGGCGCCAATACCATGTATCCGTAATTAAACTTAAGGCCTTCAGAGGCGATAAATGTCCCGTTGCAAAGCGCGTTGAAAAGGATCAGACCCACATTGTAAATAAATGTGACAATTAACGCGAATTTCAAACCCTTTTTCTCAAATCGATAGTCGAGAACAAAAATGACATAACAAATAATCCAACCTAAAAGGAGATGGACAATGAAAAACTGAAAGTTCGTGTAGTGGGGAAAGTCAAATTTGTACAGATCCATAAAGGCCATGGCAAAAACAGAACCGAGCGCGCCCCAGTATATCCAAATCGACCGCAGTATCTTGACTCCAAAGATGAGATCTAAGATGAGCAAGGGCACGGCTATGCGGCAATGGTATAGAGGCAGGCTCATCTCGAAGTTGAAATAACCTGAGAACACTTGCCATGAATAGAGAACGATTTGGTCGACTAGAAGAACCATGGCCCCTATTTTCGCTAATGAAAATGGCTTTCGCATGGTCTTCAGACGGTTGCGATTGAGAAAAATGGCGGCCATCACACCGAGCCACAAAAGCAGTATCGATAGTTTTAAGATCGACGGAATTGAAACGGCCTCTGCCCTTTCAACGCCACTAAATAGTTTTGCAAATATAGACATTTGCTCTCCCCTTTACAGCCGCGAAGGCGTACATAATGATCGTATTATACAGAATTAGGCATGCTCTTTCACGCCAACCACACGTTGTAAATTAACTAATCATCTGTAGAGGCAGCGCTTCATCGGTTGCGCGAATTTCATAAATCGAGCGCGCGTTAGATCACTTTTGTGAAGTAATTTGAGACGCGTACTCTCTTTTGTCTATTCGATCATCGACACCCTTAGGCTTTCATGCCTCATGAGCCTAGCGACACCTTCATCTCATTTCCGCCTGTTCAGTCATTGAAATCAATCAGCTTCCAATGTGATAAAGTCAAACGTCGTGACATCAAACAAGCCCATGTCCGTTAATTTGAGTTCCGGAATGACGGGCAACGACATAAAGCAGAGCGTCATAACCGGTTCGACATCGCCTTCCACACCGAGTTTTTCCCAAGCGATATCGTGGATATCAATCAATCTCTGCATCACCCATTCGCCCGGTTGATCACTCATAATTCCACCGACCGGCAAGGGCAACGAAGTCAATACTTGCCTGTCGGCGACGAGAACAACACCGCCGCCCAATGCGATCAACTCCTCAACCGCGAACGCCATATCGGCATCGTTTGTTCCGGCGACGATAATGTTATGCGAATCGTGCGCGATCGATAGAGCGACAGCGCCTCGCTTTATCCCGTACCCTCGGAGCAGAGCGACAGCGACATTACCCGTCTCCTGATGGCGTTCGACCACGGCGACTTTGACGATATCCTGATCGGCTTCGTAAACGAAATCGCCCTCATCATCGAGCGCAACGGTCGCGATCCCTTTGCCCGTCACGACGCCGCCCGGCAGGATGTCGATGACGTGAACGCGTCGACTTTTCAGCCTCAGCTTTAACTTGTCAATTGAGAAATCTTTGACATGCATACTGCTCTTAACAGGCGTGTAATCGGCTCGCTTAACATCGAGGAGATACTCTCCGTTTCGCGCGACCTCGACACCATCGATGAAAACGTGTTTCGCCTCGAATTCCTCTAAGTTTTTCACGAGATTGATGTCGGCACGACGACCGGGGAAGATAGCTCCGCGATCATGTAACCCGAAGCATTCAGCGGCATTGAGCGTCGCCATTTGGACGGCGGTGATCGGGTCGAGTCCAAAACGCACGCAGCGACGGAGGTGGTCATCGAGATGACCTTCCGTCAGAATCGTCTTCGGTTGCCGGTCGTCGGAGCAGAGAAGGCAGCGACGACTGTTGAGCGGCGTGACGACAGGTAGCAAGTCCTCAAGATTATGGCACGCCGAACCTTGGCGCATCAGGATGTACATCCCGTTTGCCAAACGATCGCGCATTTCTTCCGATGTCGAGCATTCGTGATCGGCGAGAATGCCGGCGCAAGCGTACGCGCAAAGCTCTTGCCCGACGAGTCCTGGGCTGTGGCCGTCAATCGGTTTTCCTGCTTTCTTGCCGGCGATCAGTTTGTCGATGACACCGTCGTCACAATAGACAACACCGGGAAAATTCATGAATTCCCCGAGCCCGAGAATGCGATCATCGGCGAGCGGTTCTACCATATCTTCCGCTTCGATGACAGCTCCGGCGTGTTCAAAAGGTGTCGCGGGCACGCAAGACGGCAGCATGTACTCAATGTGGAGAGCCGCTTCCGCCGCGGCATCAAGCATGTATTCAAGCCCCTTCAGACCGGCGACATTGACGATCTCATGAGGATCAGCAATGATCGTCGAGGTTCCGAAAGGCACGAGAAGACGACTGATTTCTTCCGGCGTCACAAAGGCTGACTCAATGTGAATGTGACTGTCGATGAGACCGGGGAGTGCGTAAAGCCCCGTCGCGTCAATCTCTTCTTTGCCCTTATACGAACCTGTGCCGGCGATCAACCCATCGGCGATTGCAATATCTCCTTGGCGGATCTCACCGGCTCCCACATCGACAATCTGACAATTTTTAATGACGAGATCGGCCGGCACACGACCCGCCGCGACATCGATTAAATGTTTTAGTTGATTATGATCCATAGCACACTTCCTTTGACGATCAACTCGTTATGAGTCGACCTTTCAC
>CAZBOM010000053.1:0-2540 GCA_964493375.1 uncultured Mageeibacillus sp.
TACGCATGTTGACCCCTCGCGTTCTTCGTCTCACTCGTGAGAATGGTACTCCCGCAGCCGTCTTCTTCGATGGTCAGCGGATCGCGCCCCGACTCTCGCGCGATAATTTCAAGGACACGCGGTCCGCAGAACCCGCCTTGACAACGACCCATGCCCGTTCCCGCGCGTCTTTTCACCCCGTCGATCGACACCGGCGGGATCTCGCGCTTCATCGATGCGACAATTTCTCCCTCAGTGATCGTTTCACAGCGACAGATCACGCGACCATAAAGGGGATTGTCGCGGACAAACGCATCTCGTTTCTCCTCCGGAATCTCTTTAAAGCGGACAACGCTTCGACCGCCCTGCCAATCTTGTTTGCGATCCAACGGCAACCCGTCTTCGCGCAAGATATCTTCCGCGACACGCGCGATGGCGGGCGCGCATGTGAGCCCCGGCGACTTGATCGCCGCCAAATCGAGAAATTGCTTCGTCACCATTTTGATCACAAAATCGCCGTGCACGCTGTTTGCGCGTACGCCGGCAAAATTGCGAATGCTCGTCCGAACATTGAGACTTGGGATCGTGCGACATGCCTTGTCGGCGATGTCATCAAGCGCCTCACGCGTGACCGCCGTATTATCTCGGTCATCGATGATTTCGGAATTGGGGCCGATCAGGAAATTATCGTGAATTGTCGGCGAGACGGTGACGCCTTTCCCTTCGCATGTCGGGCATTGAAAAATAACGGAGGTGACAAGCCTGCCAACCGTTCGATCGAGAAGATAATACTCGCCTCGCGTCGGCACAATCTCAAAAGAAGGAGGCGCGACCATATTGTGAATGGTGTCGCTTTCGACACCGGCCGCATTGATAACATAGCGAGCCTTGATTGATCGAGTCGCATTTTGGGAGCACGAGTGATCCGCCTCGGCAGATATCACGGATGCTTCGAGATCATAGTGATCCTCTCGCCACGAAATAGCGTCGATTCTCGTATTCGGCAGGAACTCGACGCCATTGCGAACGGCAACTTCTGCCATCGCCAAGGCAAACTCCCACGGGTTGATAACACCTGACTCGGGCACCCAGAGTGCCGCGACCACTTCATCCGATATGTTCGGTTCAAGCGCTCGACAAGCGTTACCGTCTATAATCTCGAGACCTTCACAGCCGTTGGCGATGCCTTGTTCCAGCAGCACATTCAACGTTTCACGCTGTTCTTCATCAAAAGCGACGACGAGAGAACCTGTTTTTTTGCATTCGACATCAAGCTTCTCACAGAGCTCAAAGCATCTTCGCATCCCTTCAACATTAAGCTTACCCATCCATGTATCAGGATGGGGATCATAGCCTCCGTGAATGATCGCTGTATTGGCGCGCGACGCTCCCATCGCCACGTCATTTTCTTTTTCGATCAGAACGACATCGAGATCGTATTGGGAAAGGTAATAAGAGACGGCGCAACCGACGACACCGGCCCCGATAATGGCAACATCAAACATGTAACAAAGCCTCCGTGATCATTATACAAGTATTACCGTTACTTAGGCTCCGGTAAGGAATATCTCGAACAATCATTTTAAAAGTAGCAAGAATGAAAGCTCGTCAATTCACTAAAATGACACGACCGTTAATTCTTGAGATACTCTTTCATCCGCCAAACCAAGAAGAGAGGTAAGCTGATTGTCTCAGTATCGACGACAGTGTTGATGCCAATATTTTTCAATGAAAATTTGAATCCTTGCTTGGTGCGGTATTCATCGGCAAAGGTCTTGTAACTCTTCGCTTGCGTATTGATGTTTGCCTTCGCCTCTATCGGGATGATTTGTCCATTTTCTTCAATGAGAAAATCTAGTTCGGCTGTATTGCCAGAGCGCCAAAAATACGGCGCGTATCGCAACGACAACAATTCGTTTAGAACGTAATTCTCGATCAGTGAACCTCTAAACCCTCCGGTCTCTGCAGATTTTTCCACCAAAGACCTCATGTTGAAATTCGCTCTTCTGCATAACAGCCCGACATCACATAAAAACACTTTATAAAATGATGAGTCCTGATAGGCGGACAACGGTATCCTAGCATTTTCCACCTTTTTTAAGACGTGGATTAATCCCGCATCAACGAGCCAACCCATTGAACCTTCTAGATTCTTTGCTCGTACTGTTTTTTTCACACGACTAAAGACAAACTTGTTGTTATCTTTAGCGAGCTGTTCCGGCGCTGATTTCCAAATCATTTGAATGTTGTTCAATTCATTGATAGGGGCATGTTTTGAAAAATCGTTTTCGTAACCAAACAGTATATTGTCTTGTACTTCAGCGACGCTCGCCATGTCTTTCGTAGCAACCCATGTTGCGACGGCTTCGGGCATCCCACCGACAATTAAATATTCTAGGAAAAGTGCTTCTATCTCATCCATCACGTAGGACGGAAGCGGGTCGACTTTTGATGCGACCTCGATTGTTTTAATATAGCCATCAAAATGGTTCGCCCACATAAATTCCACGAAACTCATGGGGTACATTTCTAATCGATCAATTTTGCCGATAGGAAAAGAT
>CAZBOM010000053.1:2550-10472 GCA_964493375.1 uncultured Mageeibacillus sp.
TGACGCCTAAGAGTGATCCGGCTCCGATCACGGAAAGATCCCTCATATCTTCGTAAAAATACTTCATCGCCGTGATAGCTTTTGGCTGAATCTGGATCTCATCAAGTACAAGCAGAGTTTTCCCGGGGACAATAGGTTTTCGAACAAAGAGATTTGATAATTCGACGATGATTCTGTTGACATCAAAATCTTTTTCAAAAACTTGTCCTATTTGCGGTGTTTTCTCGAGATTCAAGTAAGCAACATCTTCGTACTCTTCGTTCGCAAATTTATTTAAAATGTACGTTTTTCCGCATTGGCGAACACCCGTTAATAAAAGGGGCTTGCGATCACGCTTGTTTTTCCATCGCATCAGATCATCTGTTATGGCACGTTTCATAAGGTACCTCCGCGTGCATTATAGCAAAATTCATAGGACTTTTGCAATGTATGGAACGGAAAGTCCTATGACTTTTGCAACGCATAACACGAAAAGTCCTATGACTTTTGCAGTTATCGAAACCGAAAATCATAGGACTTTTGCATAGAGCAGACATTATGACACGGGGATGGAGCAGCATATCAGGTACTAAAATGTATTACCGACTCACCGCACAAATATTTTCGAAGCTCAAAACTAGTCTCCGCTACGCTGTTTGACATCGTCTCGGATTTCTTCGAAATAACTTTCGTCGACAATCCCTTTTGAACGGAATGATGCCACGGCTTTACTCATCACTTTGAAGTTCAAGCTTGTACCCACCGAATCGGCGAGATAGTCGAGCGCTCTGTCGGCATCTATTCCAAATTGACCGGCCGTTTCAATCGCGTCGATATTGGCACCTAAGAAGATAAACTCCCAGTTATCTTTTTCCTTCTTTTCGTTAACGAGCGCTTTAATTTTGTCCGACGAGTACTCGCGGCTGCTGTTCTCATAGCCATCCGTGATGATGACGAACATAACTTTATCCGGTCGAAAATCATCGCTCACACTTTTTTGCACGTTATCAATTTTTTGAATCGTTTTCCCCATGGCATCGAGCAAAGCCGTACAACCGCGAACATAATATTCTTTTTCTGTGATTGGCTTGACGGCGCAAATATCGACACGATCGTGTAAGAGTTCGTATTTGTCGTCGAACAGCACCGTCGTTAGAACGCAGTCACCTTCCACGAGTTTTTGTTTTTCGAGCATCGCGTTGTAGCCTCCGATGGTATCCGTCTCCAGTCCCGACATCGAGCCACTTCTATCGAGAATGAATGCTAGTTCCGTTAAATTCTTTTTCATCGTCTTTTCCTCCGATCGATTTTTTCTACCATCAATCTATCGCCTCGCGACAGACAAAAGGTCGCTTAAAAAGCGACATCGGAGAACCAGCTGTTGAAAGGGCTTGTCGAAGGGTTCCTTGGGGGAAACAAGCGTGAGACATTGCAAAGAAGCGTGCTGACTTGTCGCTTTGCCACCAATATAGATGAGGTCTCACATATGAGCACAAAGCAAAAGCCCCTGAAAAAAACACGAGAGGGAAACTCAGATATAAGCGAGAATAAAAACGAGAAGCTAACTTCCCAACAGTGGCTGATCGTACTTGAATAGCACCTCATTAATTTCGAAGATGTTGTACTTCCCGTTCACAATGAAGAATTCGACGATCACATCCGATAATTGGCTTGGAGATAAAGCAAAACCGGCCCTTTCCAAGAAATCATCCGTTTCACTGAGATTGAGTTCCAACGCGATCGCCAACGCCAGCACCGTTCGTTTGCTTGGTATGTAGCCTCTGCCCGTTCGAATCTTTGAGAAAAGCTTTCGATCCAAATTCGCGCGTTTATAGACTTCCACATCTTGCTTGCCTTTCGCGTCGATCAAACGAAGTAACATCGTCGAGAACGGCTCGTCGAGACGCCCGACATAATCTTCTAAACTCGACTCCAAGGGTAGTGGCGTAGAGCCGGCTAACGCGAGATCCATCATCGGTTCGCACGTAATCTCTTTTGCTTTCCGGAGCCTTCGGCTATCACGACGACGAGGCGCCGTGGTGCGCTCTTGGATAGAGTGCTCCGCCACAGTGTGCCCTTGAATAGAGTGTTCCGCCATCGCGGACTCTTCCACAAAATGCTCTTCAATATACCGAGCCACATCGTCGATTAATTTTTTACTTAAAAGAGAAGCCATGCGTCCACCCACGATCTGTTCATTCCAATAACTTCGAGTAAAAACTAAACTATGTTCCCGATCTTAAGCTCTCGATGTAATCATGATATATAAACACTTTGCCTCTTACTTTATCATTGTATTGCTTCAGTATCCGCAAATCGACTAACTGTCTGACAGCATCGGCCACCGTGTTATAGCTAACCTCAAGATCCTTGGCCGTTTTACCAATCTCGATCAAAGGATAAGACTCGACGTAATGAAATACGCGCAGAAGCGTTTCCTTTTTCTTATTGGAAAAATTGGTTCGAGCAATTCTGCTCATGTTTTCGTTTTGCAATGTGACGAGTTTCTCTGCAACTGAATGAGTATCCTCACACGAAACAATGATCGCTTTTAGAAAAAACTTAATCCATTGCTCATAATGACCATTATCCCTCACGGCGCTCATCCGATCATAATACTCGATTCTGTTTAGCTTTAAGTAATAGGAGATGTATATCGAGGGAGTGCTGATGATCTTTTTTTCTATCAAATACAATATAATCAGAAGCCTCCCGATACGACCATTCCCATCAAGAAAAGGATGAATTGATTCAAACTGATAGTGAATGAGAGCCGCTCTTATCAAGACATCCAACTGATTTTCGGTATGCATGTATTTTTCCAGATCAGATAGCGCCTCCTGCATGCAATCAACAGATGGCGGAATATAGCGGGCAGTTTTCAATGTGCTTCCATACCCACCGATCCAATTCTGACTTCGTCTAAACTCGCCTGGCTTTTTGTCTTTCCCTCGAACACCGCTCAATAGTTTTTGATGAACTTCAAGAAGCAAACGATTGCATAACGGTAGCGTTTCTAATCTCTCTAGCGCGTATTTCATCGCCCTCGTGTAATTGATCACATCATTCACGTCAGCATTTTGATTCCTATCAATTGACGGATCAAAGATGTCTTCTAATGTCGCCTGCGTCCCTTCAATTTGCGAAGACAACAAGGCCTCTTTTTCGACAAACATGGCGATAAACAAGTCTTTATCAGGAATATGTTTCGCTTTCTCATCCAATCTAGACAACCACTTATGTGATTCGATAAGTAGGTCACGCATCTCCTCATCTATATCGATGGGCGGCGATGGTGGCAGTTTTGCGGGACAAAAAGATTTGTACTTCAACTCACCTTTAAGATGAGACTCATAATAGCCTGCTCTATTTGATCGTATTGACATACTCGAAGCTCCTCTCTATCATTTTTTTCGATTGTTGTTTCATGCCCTGCGATCAGGCATTTGCGTTCTATCTCACCTAAATAGGTCTGGGAACATCTGAAACAAACTCTAAGACGCATCACTTCTGATTTATTCGTTTGAAAAATACTTCGCCTATTCTTTGAAATACTAATCTGATTTTACGTTTATTATTTCATTTTGTAAAGTTTTATTGAAATAAGACTTCAAAATTGCGTCTTTTATTTTAATAATCGTTCTATTATTGAAACATCAACACCCTCTTCGGTCAACTTTCAATTTTTGCAGTCCTCCTCTTCCACTTATGATTGACAAGCATCCTGTCAACAACGTATAGTAAAGCCGTGGTATTACCAGAGAGTTCACGACTGGATAAGGAGAGCTCCTCGTGGTCAAACGTACCGATCTCACATCTCTTTTTGTTTCCAATCTGGAAAAGGATATCTTTTCAGGTCGCTACCGAGCAGGCGATAAGCTTCCACCTCTTCGCGAACTGGCCAACATAACAGGTTACAGCCGTTCCGTCATTAATGCCGCGATCGTTGAACTTCGAAATAAAGGACTTGTCGATGTTGTGCCGCGTCAAGGCACCTTTGTCACCGATTGGAAAAGACACGGGACACTATCCGCTCTCGATGCGATGATCGCGCATGATCTTCTCGATCTCTCAACACTGAAAAATCTCCTCGACGCGCGCCGTTTTATCGAATGTGAATGCGCGCGGCTCGCCGCTGTCAACGCGAGCAAAACAGATACAGATACTTTGCGAGATGTTCTCTCGCTCGAAGAAAAAGCCACATCCATCGAAGAGAAAGTCCGCAATGACATGCTTTTTCATGTCAATCTCTGCGCGGCGGGAGGCAACATCACTTATGTCATTATCATCAACTCGATGCGGACGATGATCGACACATTCGTCCGACAATTCTATGAGCAAGAAGATGTCTATGAGTTTGTCACAACCATGCACAGGGACATCGTCACGGCTATCGAACACGCCGATGAGAGCCGAGCGTCCTTGCTGATGCTCCGACTCCTGCAACACGGCGAAGACGCCATACTGGAACGATACAAGTAAAAACAGAAAACACCGATAACAGAAAAAGTTTCGATCCACCATTTCGGCGATTGAACCGATACGCAAAATGGCGACATGCGCGAAGTGCGCGAGGAGAACACCATGGCTGAATTGAAATATGCCGACGCGATAAAAGCCCCAGGCCGTTTATCACCACGCGTCCAATGGCTGAGAGACTATTACTTTGAAGGGACAAAAAGGCGTTGGAACAACGAGTACTGCGCCTACACAAACGGCACGCCATGGGATGTGCAATTCGATGAGCTCACATACTTTATCGTGCCCGAAACATACTGCTTCCTAAAACCTTTCGTCGCTTCCTGCCGGCAAAGCGCGCAGAAAGTAGAAATCCCCGATGATTTCTTCGAAAGATCAATCCCCGAACGGAAAGCGTGGTTTACGAAAGAAGTCGTCACGCGACATCTCCCCGTGGAAATTCTCCCAAACGACTTACTCTGCGGCGCTCAATTCAATGTTCAATACTCGATGTGTCTCGACAAAAAAGAACAAAAAAAGAGGAACAAACTCGTTGATCGAGCACGCGACGCCGTGTTCTACCTTCACAATCATGGGTACGGGAACTGTGGTGCAACCAGTGGTCATCTCATCCCCGATTACGCGAAGATTTTGCAACACGGTTTCAAAAAAGAATATGAGGATCTCGAATCTCGTTATGCCTCTCTCTCAGAAGAAGAAAAGAAAAGCCACAAAGGAGCAGTCCTTCGCTCTATGATGACGGCATGCCACATGCCAAAAGAGCTGGCGAAAAAATACGCGGACAAATGTGAAGCTCTGGCAGAAAAAGAAACAGACGAAAAGCGACGGGGCGAACTCCTGACCATGGCCGACAATATGCTCGTCGTCCCATGGGAAGGCGCGAGAGATTTCTATCAAGCGGTGCAATCTCTCTGGTTCACCCACATGCTCGTCATGTCGGATGAAAAATACCCGGGACCCGGCGTCTCTTTTGGAAGACTCGACCAATACCTTTACCCGTTCTATCAGCAATCTATCGAGGATGGCATGACAGAAGATGACATGAAGGAAATTCTCGGATGCTTCTGGTTCCACTGCAACACGGCCTATGACGCCCAGATGCGCGTCGGAGGCAATCAGGGGATTACGGCAGGGTTCGGCCAGCTTTTTTGCGTCTCCGGTCTGGGGAAAGACGGCGCCGACATGACAAATGAACTGACTTACCTATTGCTCGACGTCATTGACGACATGAGCCCGATCCTCGAACCGAAGCCGAACGTTCGCCTTCACAAAAATAGTCCTGAAAAGCTCATGGATAAAGTCGTCGACATGATTTCCGTCAGTCAAGGCGCGCCCTTTCTCTTGAACTTTGACGACCGCTCGATCGCAGGCATGCTGCTCCAAGGTGAACGCTCCAACTCAGAAGATCTTATTCATGAAAACAATGCGTTCGAGTACGCGCCCGTTGGATGTCTCGAAAACACGATGGTCGGGAACGATCGCTCCGGCACAGTCGACAACAATCTTAATTTGTTGAAAGCGATGGAACTTGTCTACGGGAACGGTTGCGATATGCTCCCCTTCTACGATCCGATTAAGGGAACTTATAGCAAGATCGAACAAGTCGGCCCGCGCACAGGCACTTTAGCCGAGCTCGACACATGGGAGAAATTTTTCGACGCTTTCGTCGAACAGATGCGATTCATCGTTCGAAAAATGGTCGACACATATGAGATGAGTGAATCGATCCGGGCCATTTACAACCCGACGCCTTATCTATCAACGCTTGTCAAAGGATGCGCCGAGAAAGGACTCGACATCACGCAAGGCGGAGCCGAACTATCTTTCACGACCATGGAGGGCGTGACGTTCGCCACCACCGTTGATTCACTTCTGGCCGTCAAATATCTCGTCTATGATAAAAAAGAATGCACGCTCGAGGAACTGGTCGACGCTCTCAAAGCAAATTGGAAAGGCTACGAAGTCCTTCAGTCGAAAGCGCTTCACCGCGCTCCCAAGTATGGGCGCGACCATACGGAGAGTGATCTCTTCGCGCAAAAAGTGATGGCCCTGTGGGCAGATGAAGTCTGGAAATACAAGACACGTTCGACGAACAGGCAGTTTCGGCCGGGTATGCTCTCATGGAATTATTGGATCGGTTCAGGTTATGTTCTAAAGGCGAGCGCTGACGGGCGAAACGAGAACCAGTTCTTGTCGAATGCCATTTGCCCTTCAAATGGCGCCGATCTAAACGGCCCGACATCGAACAGCAACTCCGTCGGCATCGCTCTCGGAGGCAAAGAAGAGGACGGGACACCCATCAATGTCTTGCCCAACGGGGCGAGCCATACGATCACATTTAACACCTCTCTCGTCAAATCGCCGGAACACAAAAACAAACTCAAATCGTTCTTGCGAGGGTATGCCGAGAATGGTGGCACGGCGCTTCAGATCAATATGCTCGACCCCGAAGTTCTGCGCGAAGCTCAAGCGCACCCGAGCGATTACCGCCACTTGCTCGTCCGCGTCACAGGCTATAATGCTTACTTCACATCGATCGGTCGCGAGCTTCAGGACGAGATCATCGCGCGCGAAAGCCACCAACAGTATTGACGAGCAGATAGAGCATGCGAGCACGGATCTCATTTCTTGTTCCGAGCACGCAGACTCTAACAAAATACTTCTTGAAACGTCAGTCAAAACGCGAGCATTCATGACGTTCATCGCAAGATAAAAAGAAGAGACGAAAGGCGCAGGCGATGCAAATTCTGAACATTCAACGCATGTCGACTGAAGATGGTCCCGGTCTTCGCACGACATTATTTGCGAAGGGTTGTCCGCTTCGTTGCGCTTGGTGTCACAACCCTGAAAGCCTTTCGCCTTCTCCTGTCATCGAATGGTTGGGAGAGCGCTGTATCGCATGCAAAACGTGCCTATCCGTCTGTCCCCAAAAGTCGCTCCATTTAGATGAAAACGGACTTCACATTGACCGCGTATCGTGCCATCTCTGCCTGTTATGCACTGACGCATGCCCGACGAGAGCCTTGGAACGACGCGGAGAAGAATACTCCGTCGATGATCTTTTCAATGAACTGATTAAAGATCGAGCGTATTTCGGAGAAGATGGTGGCATCACCCTTTCCGGCGGTGAAATCATGGCGCAAGCGAAAGAGGCCGCCGCACTTCTCTGCAAACTCAAAGAGCATGGCCTTCGAACAGCTATTGATACGTGCGGTTTTTGTCGACAAGAAGACTACGCTCTCGTTCTCCCTTGGGTCGACCTTGTTCTTTACGATCTAAAAATCGCCGACAGTGACTTGCACCGTCAATGGACAGGCGTTGACAATCAACGTATTCTTGAAAACTTTGAATACATTGTTGGTATGAAAAAAGAGTACGACTTCGATCTATGGATCCGAACGCCGATCATTCCCGGCGCAACGGATTCTGACGACAATATTCGAGCGATCGCACAGATCATCGCG
>CAZBOM010000054.1:0-5615 GCA_964493375.1 uncultured Mageeibacillus sp.
AATAAGTCCCAAACAGACTATTAATTAATCCCATGCTACTTCCTTCTCGAATGCTGTAAGCCGATAACCCACGCCATCCGATCGATTGTTTCCATAAATGTCGTGTTAAAGCTTAAATCTTGCTTCACTTGATGGCTACGGTATTGTTCGCTTGCCCGTCCAAGACAACGACCCACATCAAACCGGGGTTTAAGATTAGTCGTTCTCCATTTAATGTGAAATACATCGGTGCTGCATGCGAAGCTTTACTCCATACGACGTCATACTGTCTGCCGCCCGTAAAATAAAGTGCTTTTCCTGAACCCACCCAATCCACTTTATTGTGGACACCGTTAGGCATTTTCCCATGCGGCATATGGATCAGAAAAACATTGCCGACTTCGACAGCTTTTCTCGTCTGCTCATCGACGAGGACCGTATCCCCGTTGTATTTAATATATTTTTTCTTGCCTTCATTGTATCGGAACGATTCACCCATAGCGCTGAAGCGGTAATCAATCCGGTTCGCTTTGACGCCACCTTCCGGCGCGGTAAACGCGTTTTTGACAGACAAGCCGTTAAGAGGCATTGAAAGCGCGACGGGAGCTCTCTTTTCCGCAAATTTATAGATCGCCTCCGCCTTGATATAAAGGTTGTGTGGGGCTTTTCTGTGTGACATTCTATAGAAAAGACTACCGGCCGCTCCAAGCGCGTCAATTCTGCGAATCAAGCTATTGACGGGAGAAGCGTCAATCACCCTTCCATTGCCTGCGTATGTGTATAGAGCCTTATACTGAGTCACTAAATCTAAGTAGGCAGGACGCGCGCTTCTCACGGGGCCGAGTATCCCTTGGTCGACGTCAGTGAACATTAGAAAGCGCGTCGTCCGGCCCTCTGTCAAAAGCTGGTAGATCAATTTCGCTTGACCAAGTCCCGATTGCGGTCTCGCACTGGGCGTATTATTGATCATAACGGCGATCGGCAGTTTTTTCGCAAACAGCGGGCTCGCCCCTTCAGGGACGATATCAGGTTCTGGTTCCGTCTCAGTCGGTTCCGGTTCAGTCACTTCTTCTGTTTGACTCGAAGACGGTTCTGTCATCACCGTATCGGATGGCAAAGTTGTCAAATTTTCATCAGGATCCTTCGCCTGCTCAGTATCCGTCGCAATGGGTTCGAGAACCTTATTCGAGGAACAGGCACTCATCGCAAAGCTCAACACCAACACAATAAGTACAAACAACGTCATTAATCGTTTCATAAGTCTTTTCTAAGAACGCCTCACGCTCGAAAAATGATTGTTGACATAAACAACAAGCTTAAATTCGAGGCGGTGGTCATTCGAACTCCTTCAACAAAAATTGAGTGAACCAATCGATAGTATGACCATAAAATATCACGATTCACTGTCTTTATTGTCTCACAAAGTTCGTTTATCTGCTATGAGCGAGACCATCGTTGTAAAGGAATGAAGGCAACCTTGATAAACAAGGCTTGGGATTTATATCGCGTCATTCTTATCACTCGTGCTTGTGGGCAAGCAAAACGAACACATTGAATTGGCCTTGTTTATAAAGAGTCACTCTTTTCCCACATGCTTGTGGCTCGTCCCATATTCTCGAATATCTAATGTGACACCTTCTCTTGACGCGTTATGGCGCCACCTATCGATAAGCGTTTGTGTCTTCCAAGCGATCTCATTATCTGGAATGATGAGAATAAGCCGTCGTCGACGAATAGCGCCCGGCTCCGGACCTTCTCCCCCTGCTCCTTCAAAAAGTGCGAGATCTGAAACGAATTTTTCAAGACGTCTCTCTACTTGATTAGGCGATGAATAGGTTGGCGCCGTCCAGTCCATACTCTTGATCGACGTCGCTTCGGAGCCGTTCCAAGCAGCGATAACGGGATAGAATTGAGGTAAATGACCGCCAAACTTCCGTCGAAAAGCGAGTCCTCTCTCAAAATTGCTCAGTTCCCATATTCGATCGCGATCTTCATCATCATCGTCTTTATCATTGTCTTTAAACAATGACGCGTTCCAAATGGGAGCTCTTGAACGCACAACTTCCCAATAATCACCTGTCAATGTGTTTTTCTTGAAAGATAATACAAACCAGATCGACCGTTTACTCGAATCAATATCGATTGCCAATCTTCTTGCTCCAGTAGGCGGACGTGTATGTTGCCCTTTTGAAATCTCTTTTACCCATGTGTCCACTCGATTCAGAATAAATGGCGACGCGAGCACCGTGGCCGCGACATCTGATAATCCGTCGAGCGCTATGTGGGCAAGCGTTTCGTTAGGTACCCACTGCCGAATCATTTTTTCAGGATCTGCCACTTTTTCTAAAATATCGGCAATGGGTAAGAGGAGTGCCACTTCTTTGCTCGTTTGATCGAGAGCATGTGCTAGTATCATCGCCTCTTGCTCAACTCTGATGGCACCGGCTAAGGCCAAGATGAGAATGAGAACGAGAGGAAAAACGAGAGCTGTCTCCAGCGCCAAAGAGGCTCTCTTAGCGATTGATTTTTCTCTCTTATTTTGGTGGCAATTCATCATGGCTCAATCTCTTCAGGTGCGGGTAATCGATTCAAGTAGCTCGCTTCAAAACGCAAAGCGCGATTCCCTTCCGTCACCAGACAGGCGACAGAAGTGTAATAAGGGCTTGGGAACACGCGGTCGATGATAGTGGCGATTCTTCTCGCGATTTTTTGAGGTGATTGAGCTAGAATCAATAGACGTATAAAATCGCGGTATCTCAACTTAACGTTGACTTTGATCTTGTCAGGCCATAACTCAACTTCTTTCCCTTTGTTAATAGCCGTTGCATCAATGGCTCCTTTACCAAGAGCGGCACTCGCCATCAAAATCCATTCGACCGCTTCAGGCGGAATGCTTACTTTTCCTAGTGTTACCGCCGAGACCGAGGCGGCGATAACGGCGGCCGCTGTTTTATATGTCGATCGACTCGCCTCATTTGTAATAATTTTTAAGAAATGTATGGCGAAGCGGATTGAGGCTATAAAGACGAGCACCGCCGTTTTCGCGTTCTTACCTTTTAACCCGGTGGCAATCTCCTCCGCTTCATAACACCTCGACTCAGAAAATTGCGCTATGATCCGTCCATCAGGTGTGTGGTCATCAAAACGCATGCCTTCTCGCAAGACAAAAGGCACGTTGTTGCTGAAATACGAAAGTGTGTATTCACTTAACAACAGCCGATCGAGTATTCCTTCCGGCGCGACGAAAAGGATCTTGTCGATCACCTCTCCAAATCTCTGTAACCCACTGTTATCAAATGGATTCATGAAAAGTGTCTCGTGCTCATCATCGTTTTCGCGAGGAATTAATATCGGGGCTAAATGCGTCAGTCCTTGGTGGTAAACGCTCCTGATTTCTGAATCCATGAGCGCTTCATATTCGTCTTTCCAATCGGGGACTTCTTCAAAATGATCAAGAGAGGGGTCGACCACTTCATATCCGGGAACGAGAGCCGGTGGGAAATAATCAGCCAAACTTGACAAGGCTATTTCTTCTCCCATCGGCTTCATCGCCTTTATTTTGTCGATCGCATCGACAATAATAGAGGTTGATGCCCTCCAAGTCATATGGCGGGCGATGCCGTTTAGTATTTGTTCTCCTTCTTTTAATTCATCATTCAGTTCAAGTTTCATCCGAGAAAACGCGTTCGGATACAAAACGTCACTCATGGCTTTATTGGCTTCATACTCATTGACACCGAAAAGACCAAATGTCTTATAGAGATCACGGTCATAGTGAGCGAGCGCCGCATCGGTGACGATTCGAGCACTTCGCGCTAAATCAGAATCGGCTCGAGCTGAACGACTAAATTTTATGACTTCACTAAAAAGCAAGAGAACAGCGGGCAAAATGATACAGAGCGCAAGACTCAGTGATCCGCCGTATTGGATAACTTTTCGAAACCGATTTCCACGAGTCATATCGGCGTGTTTTTTGATCCATTTTTCGAACATTCTTATGAATCGCTTTCCGGCTCGTGCACGACATGACTTTTGATTGTCGAGATCAGGTCATGAGTGAGTGAAAGAGATTCAACCATTTTCTGCGGGCATGTTTTCACATAAGGAATAGACCACCCTTCACGCAAGACTCTCTCGTAATGACATGTATAGCCTTGTGAATTCTCAATGGTTGCCATCCACGCATTGATATCTGCCGAGTTTTTTGCATCACGGCTCAAAGGAAATGCGAGACCTACTGTTTGCGTTAAAATAGTTAAACAACATGGAATGGCCACAATCGATTCCATCGAAAACCCCATAATAATCACCTCCACGATACGTTTGCGATCAACACGAAACTTGCAAATTCGTTGCCTTTCATGGCTTGGAATGCAACGAATTCTTTTGATTCTCATGGTAATTAAAAGAGGACATCCGTTTATCGGCTATCCAGTGTCACGAAAAGCCTCTAAAAGTCAAATTGGCGAACACCGATCCTCGCTGTTCGCCAACCTATATTTTGTATGGATTGCCAGTAAACTAAGATGTAAACCCCATATAGGCTAAGAATTTGCACGCGTCTGCTGCCGTTGTCAAAGCGCTATGGCCGGGACAAACGGGCAATTCACCCGGCATTTTTGAGAGTACACGGAATAATCTCGACAGCGAATCGCGCATTAACGTATCATCACCTGTGGCAAAATCAGTTCTTCCCCATCCGCGATCGAACAATGTATCGCCGGAAATCATCGCGATCGGCTTTATTCCGTCGTCTTCTCTTTTATTAATCACAAAGCAAGAAGAACCCATCGTATGACCCGGTGTATTCAAAACGTCAAGGTAATATTGGCGATCAAGTTCAATGATATCGCCTTCTTTTAAAATCCGGTCAGGTTTGGCAAAAGAACCCGGGCGTCCAAAAAACACGGAAGCATTCAAATGGGCATCTTCCAGCATGGAAATATCATCACCATGCATAAGAAAAGGAACATCGGGGTTTTCTTTTTTCCATTCATTGATCTTCCCGATATGATCAAAGTGAGCATGCGTCGCAATTAGTTTTGAGATGGGCTTTTTCTGTTCAATGGCATCCGGTCCCAAAGACGGGTCGAATAATACTTCCATATCAAAGCATGACAATATATAGACATTGCAACTACGAAAGCCTTCTTGGTAATAGCGAAGTTCTGTTGTAATATCAAAACTTTTTTTCTTCATGGACGGACCAATTCGCGCCAATCTAGATCGCCCCGGCTGATCGCCAAAATGAGAATTTCTGCAGTGGCCGTATTGGTGGCATAAGGGATGCTGTTTGTGTCACAGGCTTGGAACATCCTATGTTGAGAGTCGGGAACGGGAATACCGGGGTCTCGCAAGCATATCAGTGCGTCAATCTCATTGTAAAGAGCGATGGAAGCAAGTTGACTATAGACACTGAATGCATCTGCAGAAAAACGGGCTAACTTGAGTGATGTCACTTCTTCTATCAAACGAGCCGTATTGATGGGCGAAACTAACTCATGTTTTGCCAGAATCTGCTGATAAGCAACGCAGAAATTAACAAGTAATTCATTCCTCGATGTGTCAGCCAGTAAAATAATTTTCATTTTTATACCTTCAGACTGTCCGCGCAAAAGAATGCGAAGACCCTCCTC
>CAZBOM010000054.1:5625-6348 GCA_964493375.1 uncultured Mageeibacillus sp.
GTATACAAATTGATAATCCGATACAAGCGATTTATCGGATTATCTACCCTTATAAGCATCAAAATTCCCCATGCGCGCATGGGTCGGTTCAATATTAAAATATTCACACAATATACGATAACTGATGTCTGAAGAGTACTCACCGTAAGCGCCATCTGATATGGCATGTGCGATGACTATTTCGGGGTCATTCGCCGGAGCAAAGCAGACAAAGACAGAGTTCGATATCGGCTCCATCTTTTCATTGAAATCTTCGGCAGTTCCCGTTTTACATGCGACGGGGATTGGAAAATCATGCAACAACCGACCTGTGCGATTATTCGTGTCTTTAGAGAGCGCTATCATGGCTTCTCGCAACATATTCATACTTTGTTCTTTAAAACCGATAGGTTCTCGGTTAATTTTTTCAGGAACGAGTATGGTGCCATCCGCCGATACGATTTCTTTTATGAAATGTGGTGTCACAAGATAATTTGTCGCGAGTCCCGTCACACCTCGAGCCATCTCCATCATCGTATAGCTGTTATAAAACTGTCCAATCGATGTCTGACAAGTGTCGGCAATAAACCAGATTTGATCTTGAGGTTTAGCATTTAACTGTTTCTTCACTGCGCGAGACGGTCGGATGCCCTTGACGGAACCACTGATATCAAGCCCTTGTTCCTCCCCTAAGCCTATTTTACGGGCTGTTTCGCTGATTGTATCAATACCGGTTAATACGGC
>CAZBOM010000054.1:6435-10422 GCA_964493375.1 uncultured Mageeibacillus sp.
TCACGACCCCAGCTTCAAGAGCCGCCATGCCTGAGATGGTCTTAAAGGTGGATCCCGGCGTATATGTTTCCGAGATGCCGCGGTTTTGAAGCGGTCGATACAAACTGTCACTTATCATCTGTCGGACACGTTTAGCGGCATCGGGATCTCTCGATTGGTTGATAAAATCAGACGGATCATAATAAGGGTAATTGGCGTTGACAAGAACAGCCCCCGTCTTGGCGTCAAGTACAACGACACAACCTCCGGGAGCCTCCATCACTCTATTTTTATGTGTGCTTCCACGAAACTCAAATATCTTACGCTCTAATTCTTCAAGAGCCCGTTTCTGCAATCTCAAATCAATGGTCGTTTTAACTTCATTCCCAGGAACGGGCAATGAATTGATTTCACCCGGGAAAGTAACAGGCGATGTTGTAGAGTCTCCTTGCCACGCTTGAAAGGTTGCCAATCCATTCGTCCCTCTGAGATAGCGATCAGCGGCTTGCTCAATGCCGACCTTCCCGATCAAATCATTAATTCCATAGCCGACAGATCGCAACCTGGCGTACTCATTCGATGAAATCGGTCCGACATAGCCGAGCGCATGGCTCACGTAGCGGCTGTCATCTGTATAGCGGCGCTGATACTGCTGAGAAACGACAAGACCCGGATATCGATAGTTCTGTTCCGTCAAGCGAGCCGACAGCGCGGCGGGAACTGATTCCGATAAAGTAATCGGCTGGCGATTAATAAAAAGCCAATTATTTTCAAGCATCAGATAGCGAAGTTGCATGATAAGAAATGCTTCACCATCAGAATAAAGCCTGCTCCCAGAGGCGCGATCAGGCTCAATTTCAAAATAATCGTATAAAAGATAATCGAACAACTCGTCAGGTGTTTCGCGAGCCACTCGTCGTTTCTGTCGAGCTGATGTCGCTTTTTCCGGATCGACTAAGTTCAATACGTTCGGATCTGTTTGCCAGCGGATAATATCCTCAAGGTTTTGACGAAAAACGAATTTAAGTGACAGCCCGCTTTTGAGCAAATTTTCTCCGCGAATATCAGATGGAACGTCAAGCCATTTCAAAAGAGGGCTTCGAAAGCTACTGCCAAACTCGTTAAAAAGTAAAGCGACATCCAATAAAAATCGATTCAGCTGCTTGTTCGTCATATCGGTCGAGACGAGCGATACTCGGTGAACCGCTTCGCTGACGGCGAGCGGGAGACCATGGCGATCAACGATGTCGCCACGCGGAGCCTCCAGAACCATCTCACCCGCATTACCTCTAGTCTCCGGGATATTAATCTGTTGATCGCTGAACAACTGAAGCGAACTCGTTCTCACGAGAATAATGAGAAGCACAACAACGATGAGAGCCGCTAATAACGCAAACCGGTTACCACCCCCGAATGACAACCAAGAACGGCGTTTTTTCACACGACTGATCGATGTATTACTTGAAAGAGAAACCCATTCAGGTGCTTTGTTGTTTTCATCACGCAAGTGACTCACCACCTCTCACCTCAATCGAGCTCTCATTTTTACGACGGCTTGTTTTTCTTCGATAGAATGCAAGCACAAAATAACTTGTTAAGATCAATGCGCCTAAGACATTTCCTAAAAGTTTGCTCGGATATCTCGCAAGTGCTACACGCATCGATACAGTAAAAGAAGGTCTCAAATCGCCGAGCGGCCAAAGCCATACAAGAAAAGACATTGATAATTCGTGCAAGAAGGTCGTCACCGTTATGAGAATACTGCCTCGAATCAAATACTGTTTCCATCCTTCACGGGCTAACCAACCGGCTAACAGACCGATAAACATACCGATGAGCATCCCTGCTCCGTACCCTCGCCCCGCTAAATAATCGCGCAAAAAGCCTGCGAATAACCCTGTTGTAAACCCGTCGTATCCCGTTGTCCAAAGACCTGCCAATAATGGAAATATAAACAGGAAATCAGGCATGAAAATCGCGCCAGATGAGCGAGGTAATATTTGTATCAACGCAAAAATAATAAGCCCCGGAAGATACACGGCTAATCGTCTCACAACGGTTGCTTCACGACTCATCATCTTGCTCCAACAGAATAAACACATACGATAAATTCTTGAAATCGACCGCCGGCTTAATCACACATGTCACAACTTTTCCCTCTTCACTCGAGCGGAGAGACACAACTTCGCCGATAGGGATACCTCCGGGAAAGATTCCACCCTCCCCCGATGTAACAATTTTATCGCCAATCTTAATCGGTGCGCCTTCCGGAATATTGTCCGCTAAACAAAAACCTTGTTCACGAAGCGCAAGATCCCCTCGAACGCGAAATGTCGAACGGTACGCGCCTTCCACACGAGCACTGACAGAGAAAGCTTCGTGGAGCATCGTCATCACTTTGCTGGAATTAACCTCTGAAGAATGAACACGCCCGATAAGTGAAGAGTTAAGATCAACGACAGGATAGGCTTGGCTATCACTTGCGTGAAGACCGTGCTTTCGCCCTGCTTTCACACGCATGAGATCAAAATATGGTCCCATGGCGTCATTGAGAATGACGGCTCCTTGAACCCGCGAGTCTTCAAATCTTGTGACGAGATTTAAGGCTGATTTTAACTCTTCGTATGCTTTTACTTTTTCTTCATTTTCAACAATTTCTCGTTTGAGTTTGCCTATCTCTTCTTCTAACTCGCCAACATGTATTCTCAGATTTTTATTGTCACCGACTGCCGTAAAAAAACTGCCAACAGCATCAACGCCTTTGCGGAATACTGTTGTCAAAGGATCAAAAACTCGCCCGAAAAAATCTCCTACTCGAGATCTCGTCGTGCTTGGAAGCGCCGTTAATATAAAGAAAGCTAAAAGAGCTACTGTTACAAGAACAATAACCATAATGCGTGGTCCGCGGCGTTTCATCAGATATGACCCTCTCTACAGGAAACTGCTTGCCCGCGCCGATAGAGTCTCACTTTATTTGATAAAGATGAGATCTTCTCGCGCAGTAAAAGCATTATATCACTCTGTTAAAAACAGCACGAAAGATTTAGAACAAGCCGAGCTGTTTAAAGCTGGAAGATGATTCCGCTCCGACGATTATATGATCGAGCACAGGAATGCCCATCATACTGCCTAATTCCTCAAATCGCCGCGTCGACTCAACATCGGCTCGTGAAGGAGCAGAATCACCGCTCGGATGATTATGGACGAGAACAATGGAAGCCGCGTTTGCTTTGACGGCTTCACGAAATATATCCCTTGGATGAATGACAGCCGCCGCTAGCCCACCTTGCGAAATTCGGACCGATTTAATGACTCGATTTCTCGTATCGAGAAGCAATACATGAAACTCCTCACGTGGCAAAAATCGCATGCTTGCCTCGACATAGCTGATCACCTCATCAGGGCTACAGGCTGACACCCTCACTTCAGATTGTCGCTCCGAAACGGCTCTTTGCCCAAGCTCAATGGCTGACAAGATTCTGATCGATTTCACTCGCCCAATGCCCGGGACTTCTTGCAATTCTTCAAGGCTCGTATCCAACAATCCGGCGAGTCCCCCACTCATCACAAGTGCCTTTTGTGCTGTCTGCACAGCTGTTTCACCGGATCGCCCAGCCGTAAGCAATACGGCCATCAGCTCGGCGTTCGTCAGAGATTGCACACCGGATTTTTCTGCTTTCTCATAAGGGCGTTCAGTTTCCGGAAGCTCCTTCATCGTCAACGTGGCATCAAGAGACCAACCATTTTCAGTTGCAAGATTGCCAAGTGAAGTTTTTTCGTTCCGGTGTTCATTTTTAATCATACTCATTTCCCTTCTAACTTTCTTAGATGTAAATGAGATGATGGTGAAATAATACTCGTAAAGATTTTATGCTCAAACGGCTTCACAAGCTCGAATAACCACGATTGTCACCGCGTCGTCATCATCGAGCCGACCTGTCTTAATTGCGAGATCTGCCTGAAAACAACCTTCTAACATGCTCTCGATTTTGCTCATTGTGAATCGAC
>CAZBOM010000055.1:0-10370 GCA_964493375.1 uncultured Mageeibacillus sp.
GGCGTCGCGCGGCATGATTCTCGAAACCATTTATTTTCATACATTCCCATACACGAGCCAACAGGCGCTTGATAAAGTGGAAAAACTGGCCTCACTCCTCGGTCGATACGCCGGTCGTATCGCTTTTCATGTGGTGGACTTTACCGATGTTCAACTGGAATTGAATGACAAAGTGCCGGAAGATATGCTGACAGTCGTCATGCGTCGCGTGATGATGCGCGTCGCGGAAGGACTCGCTCGCGAAAGACATGCGAAAGCACTTATAACGGGTGAGAGTCTCGGTCAAGTTGCGAGCCAAACAATGGAAGCGCTTATGACGACGGATGTTGTCGCCGGCCTCCCTGTTTTTCGTCCTTTAATCGGTCTCGATAAAAACGACACGATCACACTCGCGCGAAAAATCGGCACGTTTGAGACATCGATTCTTCCATACGATGATTGTTGTACCGTCTTTGTTTCAAAACATCCGAAGACACATCCGTCAATTCTCGACGCGGAAAAGGCGGAAGATCGCCTCGATATCGATTCGCTCGTCAAAGAAGCGTTGTCGAAAGTCTCGACGAAGCTGATCGACCCCGATTTTTCCGAATAGATAGATTTAATCGCTTTCATATGGCGAAGACGCGATCTCATTTTATTGACGACTAAACTTCTCGCCATGCATAGAACGATGTCATGGAAGAATTTGGTAGATAGCGTTGATATGCAAAGCTATTGAGCATAGTATCGAACACGTTCGGCACCTCAATGTTTGGGCAATTTTTCCTAAAGAAATTCGTTGATTTATGGTACGATAGTCGGTGGTACGATATTTTACCTGAAGGAGGTATTTATGCCATACGAAAACGTCAGAAAAGTTGATCCCCAAGTACATGAAGCAATCATGGAAGAACTCAATCGTCAGAAGACGAAACTTGAGCTTATCGCCTCAGAGAACTTCGTCAGCCAGGCCGTTTTGGATGCCATGGGCTCAGTCCTCACCAATAAATATGCTGAGGGTTATCCCGGCAAACGCTACTACGGTGGCTGTGAATACGTCGATGTGGTCGAACAACTCGCCATCGATCGTTTGAAGGAGCTGTTCGGCGCCGAGCACGCCAACGTGCAACCGCACTCAGGTGCATCCGCCAACCTCGCTGTTTACTTTGCGATGTTGGAGCCGGGCGACACAATCCTTGGTCTCGACCTATCACACGGCGGTCACTTGACACACGGAATGAAGATCAACATTTCCGGTAAATATTTCAACGCTGAAGCGTATCAAGTCAATCCTGATACGGAGCAGATTGATTACGAAGACCTTCGCAAACGCGCGCACGAAGTCAAACCGAAGATGATCGTCGCCGGCGCGAGCGCCTATCCTCGTAAGCTCGATTTCGCAAAATTCCGCGAGATCGCAGATGAAGTCGGTGCGCTGCTCTTTGTCGACATGGCTCACATTGCCGGTCTTATCGCCGCGGGACTCCACATGAATCCCGTTCCGTACGCCGACTTTGTAACATCTACAACACATAAAACACTTCGCGGACCGAGAGGCGGCATCATTCTCTGTAAAGAAAAATATAGAAGAAAGATCGATTCCGCTGTGTTCCCGGGTCTTCAAGGTGGTCCACTGATGCACGTCATCGCTTCGAAAGCCGTCGCTTTCCACGAAGCCTTGCAACCTTCATTTAAGGAATACCAACAGCGCGTGATCAACAACGCCCGCGTGCTCGGTGAAGCGCTTGTCGAGAATGGCGTCAACCTCGTCTCCGGCGGCACCGATACACACTTGCTCCTCGTCAATCTTCAGGGGACAGGCGTGACGGGTAAGATGCTCCAAGAGAGACTCGACGAAGTCAACATCACATCGAATAAAAACACCGTTCCGTTCGAGACAGAATCTCCGATGGTCACGTCGGGATTGCGTCTCGGAACACCCGCCGTTACAACACGTGGCATGGGTGAAGAAGAAATGCGTGAGATCGCCGCGTTGATCGCGTTGGCGATTAAAGACTTCGACGCGAAACAAGACGAGATCCGCGAGCGCGTTGCCGCCCTGTGCGACAAATTCCCGCTCTACGATGACCTCAACTAATACGACATCTGCGAGCAAGTGGCGCGAGCCACTCGCTTATCGAATGATGCCTACGACGCTGGCCGATTTTGTCGGCCAGCGTCATATTCTTGCAGAAGGGAAGATGCTGTGGCGTATGATCACAGCCGATCGCCTTTCTTCCATACTTCTCTTTGGTCCTCCCGGTGTCGGCAAGACTTCTCTTGCACGGGTGATCGCCAACACGACGAGCTCTCAATTCAGACAACTCAATGCTGTGACATCAGGTGTCGCCGACATCAAAGCGGTGATCGCCGATACAGAAAATCCCATCTTGACACCGAGTGGTCGGACTGTTCTTTTTATCGATGAAATTCATCGTTTCAACAAAGCGCAACAAGACGCTCTATTGCCATCTGTTGAAAGCGGTCGGCTGATCCTGATTGGCGCGACGACGGAGAACCCTTTCTTTCAAGTTAACAAAGCGCTCGTGTCGCGCTCGACTGTCTTTCAAATGTATCCGCTCACACGAGAAGATATTCTCGATATTATGCGGCGCGCGCTGGCCGATGAAGAGCGAGGCCTTGGAACACTCGACATCGATGTCGATGAAGATACACTCGGCATGATCGCCGATTTAGCGAGTGGTGACGCGCGCGTGGCACTCAACGGTGTTGAATTAGCCGCGATGACGACACCGCCCGATGAAGCGGGAATGATTAAACTCACCAGAGAAGTCGTCGTCGATTCTATGCAAAAGAAAATTGCTCGCTATGATCGAGACGGCGAACAGCATTATGACAATATCTCCGCCATGATCAAGTCGATGCGAGGCAGTGATCCGGACGCGGCTGTCTTTTATTTAGCCCGCGCTTTGCAGGGTGGAGAAGATCTCAATTTTCTCGGTCGACGGATTGTCATTGCCGCGGCGGAAGATGTCGGGCTCGCCAATCCACAGATGCTCTCGATTGCTCTTAGCGCGTGGCAAGCGTCCGTCATGGTCGGCATGCCTGAGGCGCGCATCATTCTCTCTGAAGCGGTGATCGCGATCGCGACAAGCCCCAAGTCAAACAGTGCGTACCTCGCGATCGACAAGGCGATTGCCGATGTCGAACATCGCGATACAGGCGAGATTCCGTTTCACATTCGAAACGCGACGGCGTCGGGCATGAAAGATCTCGGTTATGGCCAAGGTTACGAGTACAGCCATGATTTTCCCTCCGGTGTTTCCGGTCAGACCTTCTTGCCGGAGGACATTCTCGGCACCGTCTATTACGAAGCGAAAGATATCGGCTATGAGAAGCGAATCGTCGAATGGATGGATTACGTCAACAGCCTTAAAGAACACTTGCGCAGACAGGAAGACTAGTATTCCGACATCGCAGCACAAGCAAGCTTTTTCGAAAATTATCAACTAACTCTCCAAGCATTTCTATTGACACATTTGATTATTGAATATCGCCAAGGCGGCAGTTGTGATTTTGAATCAAAGTTAGTAAAGTAGTTTTCATGAAGCGCATTTTATTCGTTGAAGATGATCTTACGATCGCAACCGCGTTAAGCTACTCATTGAAAGAAGAGGGCTATGTTGTCACGCATTGCACAAGCGTCAAAGACGCTCTAAACGCGTTGCGAGACGATTATGATTTAGTGCTTCTAGATCTCGGTCTTAGCGACGGAAGCGGTTACGATGTCTGTCGCGCGCTCCAAGGTCGAGACATTCCGATTGTTATTCTATCGGCGATGGACGATGAGGCGAATGTTGTCATGGGGTTAGAGCTCGGAGCCGTCGATTACGTCACAAAACCCTTTCGTCTGCGCGAACTGTTGACGCGCATTCGCGGTATTTTATTGCGAAGAGAGAAGAAAGAGGACGGAAATACATTCACGCTCGGACATGTCAATCTCGACGCTTCTAAAGCGAGAGTTTTCGTCGGTTCAGAGGAAATCATCTTAAGCGCCCTTGAATATCGTTTGCTCCTGTTGTTTATGCAAAACCAAGGCCAACTGTTGACGCGCGAACAAATTCTCGATCACCTGTGGGATATTGACAGCCAATTTGTGAGTGATAATACGTTGAGTGTCTATATTAAGCGCATTCGTGAAAAGATCGGGGACACAAAAGGTGATCTTATTCGTACGATCCGCGGGCTCGGCTATCGAGCAGGTGAATGATGAAACAAAGGCTTCTTATTCTGTTGATCATATTTCTTTTAGCGGTAGTCGGACTCAGCTTTGTGATTCACTGGCATGCGGGAATGGTCATGACGTTGACCTTGTCTTTACTCGGGTTGATTGCTTATATCCATTCACGAAATCGAAAAAGGCGGATTGATGATCTGTCGTTACAGCTTCGTCGACTTCTCCAAGGCGATTATCGATTTGATTTCGGTTCGTTTGAAGAAGGTGAGCTCGAAGCCTTATCTTCTGATTTAGGCAAGCTCGTCATCGCGTATCGAGAACAAGCCGACGCGCTTTTACGAGATAAATCTTGGCTCGCCGATTCCTTGAGTGATATCTCCCACCAACTCAAAACGCCTATTACATCAATGATGGTTCTGACCGATCTTCTTAAAACCGATCTGGATGAAGATAAACGGCACGAGTTTATCCGCCGATTGGGGCGTCAAATACATCGGCTTGACTGGCTTGTTCGAAACCTCCTCGTTTTAAGCAAACTAGACGCGGAAGCGATCATATATTCAAAAGAAGAGATCTCGTGTCGGGAACTTATCCTACAAGCACTCGAACCACTGCATATCAATTTTGAACTCAAAGAGCAGACAATCAATTTCAAAGGTGATAAGGACACAATCGTCAATACTGACCGCAACTGGACGGCCGAAGCTCTGACCAATATTCTCAAAAACGCCTCGGAACATGGTTTGCAAGGTGAGACAATTGAGATTGTGGTTCGCGACGGACCGATGACGACGGCTGTCGAAATCACGAACAAGGGTGAAATCCCACAAGACGATATGCCACATTTGTTTACGCGGTTTTATCGAGGAAGTCACGCACACGAAGATAGCATCGGTATCGGCTTGGCCATTAGCCGCGCGATTGCGCATCAGCAAGGCGCGCAGATTGAAGTTGACAGTCGAGATGGTTTGACGACCTTTTGCATGAGATTTCCAAAGTAATATTTCTTTTTCACGAATTTCCTCATACACTTTTTTATAGTCTTCAATCTTGTGGTTCAGTTGTGTTGATGAGAAATGATGTAAACATCAATAATCTTCATTTTTTTCGATGAAAACAATGAGATGATTCGCTTAATTTTCATGAACCCCCGCATAATAAGATTCACCTAGAGCTTAAGTGACGATCCCGTCACTTTTTTAGTCACTTGGCCGTCACTTCGTGTTTGTACACTATGTTCAATGGAGGACACTATGGATATTCTTACAATAAAAAATTTAAAAAAATACTATGGAAAAGACGAGACACTCGTCAAAGCGATTGATGATGTCAGTTTCAGTGTAGAAAAAGGTGATTTTGTCGCGATTATCGGGCCTTCCGGTTCAGGCAAAAGCACCTTGATGCACGCGATCGGCGGCGTCGACAGACCGACGGACGGCAAGGTTTTTATCGAAGATCAAGATATCTATAAACTCTCAGACGAGAAACTCGCGATTTTTCGACGCCGACAAGTCGGCCTCATCTACCAATTTTATAATCTCATCCCCATCCTGACGGTCGAGGAGAACATCAAGTTGCCGCTGTTGCTTGACCATCAGAAAATAGACGAGAAGCAGTTTCAAAGTCTCGTCCGTCAGCTCGGTATCCACGATCGCCTCGATCATTTGCCGAATCAACTGTCAGGCGGGCAACAACAACGCGTTTCAATCGGGCGTTCCCTCATCTATTCGCCCGCGATCGTCTTGGCTGATGAGCCGACCGGCAATCTCGATTCCGACGCCAGCCGCGAAATCGTCGAACTCCTTATCGAGAGCAACGAGCGTTTTAATCAGACGATTATGATTATCACGCACGACGAGCGCATCGCGATGCGCGCGAAGCGAATCTTAGCGATGAAAGACGGAAAAATTGTGAGAGATGAGCGGGTCCGAAAATGAGTATCGTTCAAAAACTAACTTTCCGTTCGATGAATAAGAACAAATCGACGAGCATAGTGATTCTCATCGGGATCATTCTAAGTGTCGCGCTGATGACGGGATTATTGTTTTTTTCGCACTCGATTTATCGCTTTTTCAGAGACGATTCGATCAAGAAAAACGGTGATTCTCAAATTGTCGTAGGGGACATCAGTCGAAAGCGACTGGAGGCACTGCCCAATCAAGAGATGATAGAAAAGAAAAATCTTCTGTCACTCATCGGTGTTGAAAAAAGCAATCAAGATCAAACCAATCATTACAAGGTTATCGGCATTACCGAAGAGATGATCGGGACGTCAATCCCGCTTAAAATCTTAGAAGGCCGCTTGCCCTCGAAAAAAGGGGAGGCGGTCATCACCGCTAATCTGAGCAAAGCTCTGGCAGAAAGAAACATCGTCGGCCAAAATGTTGTCATCGATCTCCACCAACCTGATTATTATGAGCGTCCCGCGAATGATTCGGGAACTGTTTATGTGGAAGGTCAACCTCCGGAATTTAGATTCAATTATACGAAGGATGAAGATCTTCCTGTCACCATCGTCGGTGTCGTCGATCAATTTTACCTCGGCCGTGTCATACGGGGAAATATCTATTTCGTCTATCAAACGCCGGAAGAAATAGAAGCGTCCAATCGGCTTTGTGTCGGATTTGTCTTAAAAGATATCTCAACACAAAGAATCAATACCTTCGTATCGGGTTTCGGAGATCTCGAATACAATAGGCTCAAGGTAACCGATTACTATCCGACGGTGCAGTCGGAGATGAACGTACTCATGAAATCGATCACGTATAGTCTACTTACGATTGTCGCTTTGGCGGGTATCGGGCTGATCCAGAATGGATTCCTTGTCAGCCTTTCTCGGCGCATCAGAGATTTGTCTGTACTCTCCAGTATCGGGATGACACGACGTCAAAAATGGATGATGTCGCTGACGGAAGGACTCGTGATGTATTTGATCGGCATGCCACTTGGCATTGTATCGGGTATTGGCGCGCTTAAGGCGCTTTTCAAAGTGATAACGCCTAAAATGCAAAGCATTCAGAATACCTCTGTCGTCATGCGATTTGTGTGGGATCCGATGACGATCGTCATCATTGCGATTTCAGCGCTTGTGACATTACTCATCGCCTCGATCATACCTGTTCTTCGCTCATCACAAAAGACACCGCTTGCCGGTGTAAGGCAACAAGACGAAATTAAGCTGAAGCCGCGAAGCTTAAAGAGCCCGGCATTCATCAGCCGTTTATTTGGGATGGAAGGTGAGATCGCATGGAAGAATCAGCGTCGAAACAAACGTCGATTTAGAGGAACTCTTATTGCTTTAGTCTTAAGTATGGTTCTATTCCTAACGCTCAGCAGTTTGGTCCATTACTTGGATTTGAGTTCGCAACGGATGACTATCGGAAAAGACGATCTCTATGTCGGGGGTATACAACTAGAGGACGGCCAGAAAATCGCATCCTATGAGGCACTTCTTGAAACGAAAGGAGTGAAAAATGGATTCGCGCTCTATCGAATTCATGATAGTTTTGAGTATCGTAGCGATCATTTCTCAAGTGGATATGAAAAATTTGATACGAAAGCGGATGTCATCATTGTCAGCTACGACACGAAAACACTCGACCGGATCTTGCAAGAAAACCATATCACTCGTGACGAGCTGAAAGGAAAGCGAGCCATTCTTGTCAATCAATTTTTCTACATCGATGACGGGCGTCGTCTCACACAAAAAATCTTAGATCACATTCCATCCACCATCGAGATCCAATCAACGATGGGATCGAACGTTTCGTCGTTAGCGATTGATGTCGCGAAAGTCGTCTCTGACGCGCCCAACACCTACGAGTCACAAGGTCCATCGCTTCAACTGATTGTGCTTCCTGAGACGTTGGAATACTTGGCAAAAGAGAGTTACGGAATAAGTGTTGTACTGAATATCAATGCGAATAAGGGTGAGATTCAACCGTTAATTAATAATCTGGAAACGAAGATACGAGTCGATAGACTTCAAGGGTATGTCGCCAATAGACTCGCAGATGTTCAGTCAACGAAAGATTTTATCGCGCTGGCCTCGATTCTTATCTACGGATTTCTCGCGACGATACTGCTTATTGTCATTGCCAATATCTATAATATTTTGTCGACATCACTTCGCAATCGTCACCGCGAATTCGCCGTACTACGTTCCGTCGGAATGGACGATAGAGAGTTCAGAAGGATGATCCGAGTCGAAAGCTTCTTTTATTCTCTGAAAGTGGTTCTGTACGGATTACCGTTGGCCGTTTTGACAAGTTTTGTTGTCCATCAGATGATCGGCACTGCTGTTGAGTTTTCTTTTAGGATACCGTATATAACATTCATTTTGTCAGCTTTGGCCGTGGTGGCTGTTGTCATTCTCATTATGAATCTCAGTTCACGCAAAACGCGAAAAGGCAATATACTCGACGCGCTGAGAATGGATGCGGAAGTCTAGAGAGCGCAGGGCATGAGAGGTGATGACATGAATATTATTCGCAAATTAACGTTCCGATCTATGAAAAAGAACAAATTGACGAGTCTGATGATTCTTTTCGGCGTTATTCTAAGTGTCGCCTTAATGACCGTACTAGTCTTGTTCACAAACTCTGTCTACCGATTTTTTAGAGATGATGTCATAAAAAAACAAGGCGACGCGCACGTTTTGATTGGAGACATTAGACGTGAACAATTGGAGTCACTTCCGAATCAAGAGCTGATAGAAAAAATGTCAAAACTTTCTCTCATCGGTGTCGAACACCACGAAAAAATGAAATCATCGATCAAACATATACCGTTGATTGGTGTAGCAGAAGAAGACATGAAGTCATCTCTGCCACTTCAGATCGTGGCAGGGCGATTGCCGAGCAGTCAAGGGGAAGCGGTCATAACCGAAAGTGTTAACCGTAAATTAGAGAATGCCTCGCGTATGATAGGGCAAAATATAGTCATTGATTTATATCAGCCGGATGAGTATGTGCCGCGCGAGATCGCCCAAGAACAACCGATTGGCAGCGAAGAACCCCTAAATAGATTTCAAGAAATCTCTTATGAAAAAGATCGAGCATACCCGATCAAGATTGTCGGAATTGTTAAGGATCTATACCGCGGGCAAATCGTCCGTGCCCCATTGTATCTTGTTTATCAAACACAGGAAGAGATCACTTCGTCGAATAGGCTTTGTGCGGGCGTCTCTCTTAAAGAAATTACGACTCACAAATTAGATACTTTTATGAACGGGTTGAAGGGGATAGAGGGCATTGTTTTCAATCCTACCCAATTAACAGAGTACTATCCTGACGTGCGATCGGACATGAGTATACTCATCAATGTCGCGAGTTACGTGTTATTGTTATTGGTCGCTCTGGCAGCTATGGCGCTGATTCAGAATGGCTTTCTCATCAGCTTTTCGCGCAGGGTGAGGAGTCTTTCCGTTCTTGCGAGCGTCGGCATGACGCGTCGTCAAGAAATTCTCATGTCGTTGACGGAAGGCATGGCTTTATATGTCATCGGTTTGCCTCTTGGCATCTCGTTAGGGTTTCTATTCGCCTTAGGATTCTTTAGAGTTACCACTCCCAAACTACAAATAATTCAGGAGACTGACGTAAAAATGCAGCTTTTATGGGATCCTCAAACGCTCTTTAAGATTGCAATTGCGGCTCTGCTGGCGCTTTTGCTCGCATCTATTATTCCTGTCATGAAAACCTCTAGAAGGGATCCTCTCAAAGGTGTTCTACAACGAAGAGAGAGTAAGTTAAAGGTTCGAAAGTTAAGAGAGCCTAAATTTGTGAGCCGTTGGTTTGGGATAGAGGGGGCGATCGCTTGGAAGAATCATCGCAGGAATCGACAGCATTTCAGAGGGCCACTCGTCGCATTAGTAATTTGTATGGTTTTGTTTTTGTCCCTCAGCAGCCTCTCTCTTTTCATGAATTTAATGTTTGAACGTGTCGGCGCCGGCGTTGCCGATATTTCTGTCGATGGGATCAAATTAAAAAATATAGAAGAATTGGCTACCTATGAATCTATACTGCGAACGGAAGGGATCAAGGATGGCTATTTCGCGTATGTATTGGACGCTACTTTTCACATCGATGTTGATCAATACGCACAAGGTTATCACAATCAAAGTCCCACGATGGACGTCGCCATCACGAGTTTTGATAAAGTAACCATGGATCTTTTATTGGATGATTGGAAACTG
>CAZBOM010000056.1:0-6177 GCA_964493375.1 uncultured Mageeibacillus sp.
CTGCATAAACTCATTACACTTGGAGTAATAAGTACCGATTTTCATTCTGCGCAATCTTTCTTTTGCTCCCAACAGTATCCAACATTTAATTGACAAATCAATTGATTAATTCGTGATTGCTTATGGCTGATCAATCTCGGAGGAAAAGAGGTTTCTAATGAAAAGAATTAGTGTAGCTAAAAAATGCATACTCATGTTGGTACTATCTATTTTTCTTATCTTATCCCTGTTCATGAGCTCATCTGTCCACGTGCGAGCATGGCCGACGTTTGGTTATTATCACAAAGAAATAAAAATAACATCGGCTTTCGATCTGAGGCCAAGGACAAGCATTAAAGAATTCTTAGATAGTATTAGGCTCGTGATACCCGAAAACTCTTTTGTGAAGTTTTTTCACTATTCTTTAACATTTTGCCCAGACAATCGTCCGCCTGAACCTGTTACTGATTTTGATGCAGAAACAGGAAAGTACATGTTAGAGGCCACGGTAGAATTAAAAGATGGTAACGGATATATGAACGGGACGGGCGGATATTTCGTTCAGCCAAGTGAGTTGAAGATGACTTTCAACGGGGTCCTTGTTAATTTTCAAGTTGAATTAGGTCCTGAGGGAGAAAAAAAGGCCTCTGGATGGTGGATGCTTGATTGTCGTGATCTTTACAAGGTGACTTTCAATCCGAACGGAGGAACACCCACGCCCAAAACGCAATGGGTTTTAATGTATGATTTTGCGAAGGAACCGAAAGCTCCGACAAAAGCGGGCTACCAATTCGCAGGTTGGGAATTCAGGTTCGATGGCGTATCGCAAGGCCTTTGGGATTTCTCGACCGGTGTCGATACTCATCTCGACTTAGTTGCCCGATGGAAAGCTTTGCCGACAAAACCCACGACGAAACCCACGACCACGACAACCACGACGACAACTAAACCAACTGTGAAACCTACGCCAAAACCAACGCCCACGACAACCACGACAACGACAACCACAACAGCAACGCCTCTTGAGATCGTGCTGACGACATCATTACCACCTGAGACAACGATAACCGAACCCGTTCCCGATACAACGACACCGACGATTGATGAGACGTTGCCTGACACAACCACAATGACAACAGAAGAACAGACGACAACTGATCCTCTGATCATCGGTACCGAAACAACACCACCTTTCGACCGGAGAATGAGCGGGTCAAAACTCCCCCTGTATGTCGGCATTGCGGGCGGTGTGTTGGGTTTGGCCGCTATCGGCATCCTTTTGTCACTACTTGTGCGGAAGATAAAGGAGAGATCGTGAGTCTGTGAAAGACAGAATGACAGAATAGTGGCCGAAATATCTTATGGTATTTTCGATAAGAAGCTTGAGTCTTTACCCTGTTTATCACTTGTGAGATAATAATCCAGATGTATATTGATCATCAATATTAGATCGTTTACTCCAAGTAGCTGAAGGGGAATGGATTACCATGGAAGATACCAAAGTATTGGATTTGAAAAAAGCTGTATTTTATTATTTTATGTCTTGGCGGGTGACTATCCTTTGTATCGTCCTGTGCGTTGGCCTTTTGCTCGGTTACACATATGTGAAGCCAACCTTCAAAAATCCTGAGACTCCGAAGGAAGATCCCACGCAAAGCGAAAAAATATTGATCGAGAAGAAGAATAAATTCTTAAAGGAAGACGCAGAAGCAAAAGAATTAAATGCTCAGATCTTAGGTTTTGAGAAAGAAATTCAGGCGTTAGACTATCAATTGTCAAACAATCTTTTATTGCAAATAGATCCTAATAAACGCATCAATAAGAGTTTTGTTCTGAAGTATTCGTATTTCATGATTGACTTCAAAGATAAGGAAGAAGAAATAAGAACCAATCAGATGCTTAGTCTCCATTACATGAGACAATTGTCCGGAGATCGCTATCTCAAATATCTTGCAGGCAAAGGCATTATCAAGTATAATCCTGAACACATTGCCAATCTTGTTGATGTCCGAATCAGCGAAGAAGGATTAATCGCCTTTGAAATAACAGGTCCCGAAGAGATTATCATTGATCAATTTATTAAAACAACGAAAGAGTATCTGGAAAAAATCATTCGCCCTGAGATTGATTTACTTGCCGCTTATTTTCTCCACTTTACAGACGTGAAGAAAGACGTTGTTAGAGACCCCAGCATCATTTTGTTGAAAAGTAAAATAGAAAATGAAATATCCTTAAAAAAAGGCGAAATTGAGACGCTAACGAAATCAATCGATGACGTTTTTGATGAAGTTCTCAAAGCAGAATCTGAGAATCAGGATAACAAGACATCGGAAAGTGCTGTGGCTCCAAGATCATACAAGAGAAACCTTGTTCTTGGCGTTCTCTTGGGAATCTTTCTAAGCGTGGTGATCGCCATGGTGAGATTCCGCCATAAGATAGCCATGATTGATGTTCAACAGATCGCACTCGCAAATGGGATAGCCTATCTAGGGGTTGTTCCTTATCGTGAAGGCGATGAGAACATGCGCAAAAGACGTTTGGGTAGTTCTATTGACAAATGGTTCATAAAAATATTCGGGATGGCATATGATGAGGATAAGGCGACACGAAGCACTGAATACGTCGCACAAATACTTATGGGTAATGCGGAAGGATTGCATGATCAAGATGCGGAGCTAGCTTCAGAAGCAGGCCGGACAGGCGATACACTTGCGGGTGACAAGATTTGTCAGATATATGTCCCGAATACGGACAAATCTGAGACCTTGAAAACCAGTATTCAGAAACTACAAGATAAACTTGATAATTTGACAGGTGAGCAAACAAATTGCATTCGCCTTATTGCCGGAGGAAATCTAGAAAATGATCCTCAAGCTATTGATTCTGCAAGAGGATCAAATGGATTATTGTTGATTAGCAGTCCTTCTGTAAAAGACATAGATCTGGCGAACAGTCTACAGATCAGTTGGAATTTGGCCAAAGATGTTTTTGGAATCGTCGAGCTACAAGAACGTTTTTAATAAAGCTAATCATTTTTATTAAAAGGAATGAATTTCATAAAGGTCGGGAGTTACAGATTTTGAAACGGATATACCTGTCATCGCCCACCATGCATGGTGATGAACAAAAATATATTAAGCAAGCCTTTGACACGAATTGGGTGGCTCCTCTCGGTGAGAACGTTGACTGTTTCGAGAAAGAAACGGCCGAGTATATTGGAACAAAAGGTGCTGTGGCTCTTTCAGCCGGCACGGCGGCTCTGCATTTAGCGGTAAAACTTGTGGGAGTCGGCGTAGGCGATGTTGTGTTATGTTCTGATTTAACTTTTGCGGCGACGGTCAATCCAGTGTCTTACGAGTTTGGTACGCAGGTGTTTATTGACTGTGAACGAGATACGTGGAATATGGATCCGAAAGCACTGCAAATTGCTTTGGAGAAATATGACGGAAGCTCGTCCTCAAGACCGAAACCGAAAGCTGTAATGTTAGCGCATTTATACGGAACACCGGCCAAGCTTGATGAGATCACCGCTCTATGTGATGCGTATGATGTTCCCCTTATCGAAGATGCCGCGGAAAGTCTAGGTGCCACCTATAAAGGAAGACAGACTGGAAGCTTTGGACGCTACGGTATTCTCAGTTTCAATGGGAATAAGATCATTACGACATCGGGTGGGGGCATGCTCCTTTCTGATGATTTAGAGGCAATCCAAAAGGCAAAATTCTGGTCGACTCAGTCTCGAGATGATGCCCCTTGGTATGAGCACTCAGAAATTGGCTACAATTATCGCATGAGTAATATTGTGGCGGGGATAGGAAGAGGACAACTCCCTTGGTTGGGTGAGCATGTTCGTAGAAAAAGAGAGATTTACAACTTATACAAGGAATCTTTTGCGGATCTTCCGGTAACGATGAATCCATACGCTGCCGATAGTTCACCAAACTTCTGGTTGTCTTGTTTTACGATCGATGAAGGTTGTGGCGTAAAACCTGAAATGATTTGGAGCGCGTTGGGTGAGAAGAATATAGAGAGTCGTCCACTATGGAAACCGATGCATATGCAGCCAGTGTTTAAGGGTAGAGAGTTTGTTACAGCTTCGGAAAATGAAATGGGTGTTTCGACAGATCTTTTTGCCAGGGGGTTATGCTTACCATCTGATATTAAAATGAGTGAAGAAGAACAAGGCAGAGTTATTTCGTTCTTGAAACAAGCGTTCTAGCTGAGAATTTGTATATTGACATTAAAACTTCTTAAAGCTTCTTCTGAAAAGTCTTGTGACATGCTTCAGAAAGAGAACTTAGAATGGATACTTGTTTCTTTCACTTATAAATATCCGTTGTTGTTTAGATAGGGCTTTGCTACGCATATGCAATTCCGCATTTTGTGAGTCAATCAACGGTATTCGATGACGTTGTTTTGTGAAAGTTGCTTGCGGATTTGATGGCTTTAGCATATTTATTTAAACATGATGTATTCAAGAAAGGTTAACTTGATCATACAGGTAATCCCAAACGCTTTCTGAAATCAATTATCTCTTGACGTATAATACGACCTTGTTCAACAACGCACGCTTCTTCCAAAATTTTACCAATTTGCCCAGACACCAACTGATCTATTAGCATCGGCATCTTAGAGGACAAAATTTTGCTAACTGTTACGCTAAACATTGCCGGCGTATTGTCCACAGCGTAGTGAATTACCCCATCAACTTCATAAACGGGATCGGCGATTGTTGTTGGCTTGGACGTTTCAATTTCAAGCTCAGGATCGCAGCTTATATCAATGATCATAGTTCCCTTTCGGAAATGTTTCAGGTCGTCCTTGTAGATCAATCGGTCAGTTCTCGAGGTGTCCCACAAAACACAGTTTACAATTACATCGTAATCAAACATATTTTTACGGAAAAGCTTTTCGTGCGGGTAATCGTAAACATCTACTTCTGCACCAAGGCCGAATAGAACACGCAATGCCCCTCTGGCTGTTTGGCCGTTGCCAAGAACAGCGACGCGTGCATCATAAGGCATTCGGCCACAATAAGGAAATGCATGCAAAACTCCCGCCTCTCCAGCTATTTCACGGTTACGATAGAAAATGTACCTGCCATCCTCGTAAAGCTCTTCCCATGCATAAACTGTATGACGGTCTGTCATAGCTTTGCTCGTAAAATCTGTTTTCTGAGTAGCATGTGCCCATCCAAAAAGAATTCTGCCTGGTTCAAGCTCATCCAAGTATGTCGCATCTCCAAGCTTCACATCCACAATAACGTCTTGTTTCAAGACTTCACTACGATCACCAAATTTTGCTCCAACCATGCGGTATTCATCATCGCTGATACCCAAGGAATTACCATAGCCTACCTCGAATAGCAAGTTCTGAACATTTTTCACAGCTCCCAAATGTGCTGGCAATAATGCTCTTCTCTTTTCACCATTCTTTTGACTGATTAGTAAACCTACAGTTTTCACATTATTTCTCCTATAAAAGTCAGCAGTCTCCGCACGAAGTGATCATAGGGAGCCGTTGTTGTTCAAGGCTTCTAAGTAGCCATTGAAATTTGTGTTCGAGAATTGCTTATCAGTCGTTCAAGATCAAACGATTCACAGTTCTTGAGCATACAATAAACAATCCAATTTACTTTTCTAGCAAAAGCGATAATCGCCTTGCCAGTACTTTTGTGCTGTTTCCAATGGGCGTACTTTTGGTACATCGCCCAATCAGGAATTTTCTATATTAGGCTTTCTTTATATGCTTTCAGAAAATTCTTGTTATCCACTTCGTATAGACCATGGTGCTTAAAAAAACGCCGTGCTTCACTAGTCGAAAGCGCCGGATTTCCCATTAATTGAACGGCGTCTAAGGCAGGATGTGAATTGATTTCGCAAATTTTCATTCCGTCTTGAGTTATAATAATATCAAAACCAAGATAGTCTAAAGAAGAAACATGTTTACAAACTGTCAATATCTTTTCTCTAACATATCCCCAAATTGGTAACACGAATCCTTTCCATTTTATATGCGTATCAGGATGTTCATAGCACCATTTTTTGCCATCCTCTGAAAACTTCAAATTTCTAGTGCCTTTATCAAAACATTCACCGGTTTCAAAATTGAATCCCACTGCCACTCCACCTGCTGTCAAATTGCTCGCACCGCCTGATATGGAGGAACCAAATCGTGCAAAAGATAGCAGGCATTTCC
>CAZBOM010000056.1:6187-10355 GCA_964493375.1 uncultured Mageeibacillus sp.
CATCCGATTGATTCTCATATGGGAGTTTCATCATATTGACCCTCAGGGTACATTCACTTAGACTCCAGATTTTCGCTAATTCACTATGTTGAATACAGTACTCGGTTACAATATTATTCCCGAGATTCCTAATGATTTCATTGAATTGCTCCATAGAGATAGCTTTGTTATTAATATATATTACATTGTTCTTGTACTCCGTTTTTAAAAATCCCAAACCACCTGAAGTTCCCGAATTTGGTTTTATTGCTAAAATACCTTTTGATTTAAGTAGGTTTAATATAAAGTTTTCATCCTTTTTAATATTTTTATCTAAATCCATAAGATAAGTATAATTACCATTGTTTTCAATGTATAGATAGTATTCGGGCATACTATCTTCACAGCCATTACTGTTCAATACGTACTTAAGTGTCAGTTTGTCAAGCCATTTTCTAAAATGATGATTTATAGGATGAATCATGAAATAACTGTAATCGGGCATATAATCTTTATAATTTTCTTCAGTTAAACCGAAAAGCTCGACTCTTCCCGGATAAAAACCTCTTTCTAAAGCCCAGATTTTAGTTTTTTCATCGACAATAAAATCTGATTCGTTCCGAGAAAGTTTACTGATAAACATTTTCGCCCATTTGTAGTCCATGCCTTGAGATCTAACAATTTCAAGCAATTTATCATAATCAGGCTTCATTTGGTGTTGGCTATCATTTACATCCATTTTTTCTCCAAAACTAATCTATTTTTCAAGTGTAATTTCATTTGCATCTAAAAGCTTAACATAGAATAATTGTTTATCAAGAGATTGTAATCGTATTAAGCATTTTAGAAAAAACACCTAAATAGCAAAAGTAATTGCCCATTGAATTTGAGCACTAACCTTAGCAAAGATTGGTTGAGCACTAAGTTCGACAAATGAAACATTTGAGAGCTATACCGTATGAGGAAATCTTCTCATTGGATGGTCACCTAGGGGACCGGGCAGTAACTCCCGCAAATCTCGAAATTCTCCTAGCACCTCTATACTGATTCCGTATTCGCGTCGTCGGACAGGAAGGTGGCGACCTCATGAGGAAATCATTTTCACACTTAACGTACACCGAGCGATGCTCTATTCAGAAGTGAATCACCAATCACCAGTCACTGCATGCCATCGCTAAAGCGCTCAGACGATCCCTTCACACCATCACAAGAGAAGTCTTGCGCAACAGGGATAAGCAAGAAAATCGAGCAAAAGGTAGCTTGAAGCGAGCGCCCAATTACTGTGCGCTTCTTGAGAGTTGTGGTGTCAGTAATCTTTGTCACGACTGTGATGGTCCTGTGAACCACTGCGCCGCGTGTGAACGCAGCAATACTGTCTGTCAAGACTTCCAACCCGCCGTCTGCGAAAGACGCGATCTTATCGTGCCATGGTGCTGCAATGGGCATTTGTCGTATACGCGATGCCGCGTACAAAAGTGGTGTTACCGTGCAAAAAGGGCACAAGTTTTGCCGGACGAACGTTTATCTAAATTGAGAAAGGGTTTTCCTTTACAGAAGACGAAATCGAACACACGTGACAAGTCGTCACGACAGGACTCAAAAAGGGACATTCGCTCCACGCGATCTACATCATCAATCGAGATGACCTCTACTGCAGCGAGAGAACACTCTATACCCTTGTCAATGCCCATGCACTTGGATCTGTCGCGATCGACATGCCTCTGAAGGCAAGAAGGCGCTTCCGGAGAAAGGCGGGGGAACACAAACTTGATCGCGCCTGTCGCCTCGGTCGCACCTACTAAAACTTTCGGCGATGGCAACAAGACAACCCTGGCATCGAAGAAGTACAAATGGATACAGTCATGGGAGTCGCAGGAAACCAACAATCGATCTTTACCTTGTACTGGACAGCCGCAGACTTCCTCATGGCTTTCCTCCTAGAGCGACACACCTCAAGGGCGGTCACGGAAGTTTTCGATAAACTTCGGACGCAGTGGGGAGAGAAGCGATCATTCAAACGGAATAAGACAACGCGTTAAGATTACCCATACTAACCGGTTATTTCTTTGATGTCTATCGATTCAGGTCTCTTGTGCTCGAACTTCTGCAATTGAGCTCTTAGTTTTGGTAACGATGAATCCATACGCTGCCGATAGTTCAGCAAACTTCAGGTTGTCTTGTTTTACGATCGATGAAGGTTGTGGCGTAAAACCTGAAATGATTTGGAGCGCGTTGGGTGAGAAGAATATAGAGAGTCGCTCACTATGGAAACCGATGCATATGCAGCCAGTGTTTAAGGGCAGAGAGTTTGTTACAGCTCCAGATTCAAAAAACGAAATGGGCGTTTCAACAGATCTTTTTGCTAGGAGATTGTGCTTGCCGTCTGATATCAAGATGAGTGAAGATGAACAAGGCAGAGTTATTTCGTTTTTGAAACAAGCGTTCTAAAATTTAGTGCGAGTTTCATGTTACATTGTAGATTAGACAACGGCGACAAACTATAATGAGTTGAAACCTTGAAAGAAGGGCATTATGAAAGTAAAATATTTTATTTGTATGCTTGGTGTTATTATATTATTTACAGGTTGTGCAATCAATAATTCGGGAAAGAATATAGTTGAGCCTGGTATTGCATTATCATTTGATGACAAGTCGGTTAAAAACTGGTTTGAATATAGAGAATTATTCAAGAAATATGGGGTTAAGGCAACTTTTTTTGTAAGTAAAATTTATAGCTTGAATGAAGATGAGATTACTATGTTGCGATCCTTAGAAGAGGATGGCCATGAAATTGCATGTCACAGTGCTAATCATCTGGATGGAAAAGCATTTGTTGAGAATAATTCAGTGAAAAGTTATTTGGAACATGATATCTTGCCAGCTATCTCATTAATGAAAGAAAAAGGTTTTCAAGTTAGAAGTTTTGCCTATCCTTTCGGTTCGAGAAATGAAGAATTAGATTTATCTCTTCTTAAAGAGTTTTTAATTATTAGAGGCCTTACCCATACAACATCAAAAATACGAATTAAGGATTTAGATACTGCATTTATTGATCCAACGCAAAAAGATAAGGTTGTCTACGCTGTTGGTATAGATGTAAAGTATAAAAATACGCTAGAAGAAATACGTGAAGGAATCTTAAGGGCAAAGGAAAAAAGCGAGATTATTTCGTTGTATGGGCATGTTATAGGCGATCCCTCAGTTAACGACAAATATATGACGTCAAAATATCTTCTGGAAGATATTTTACGCTTTGCCTCAGAAAATAGACTTAGGTTTTACACTTTTTCAGAAATAAGCATCTTTCTAGGAAAATAAATCTAGCTGAATGCCAAAGTAAACTGGACAGTGATAATCGCATGTCGTTCAGTTTAATTTTGCAAAGTGAGTATCCCGTTTAATCTGGCGTAAATTTTTTGGCAGCTTTCAAGTTCTTTCCGTTATACTCATCTTCCAAGAGAAGATAATTTGGCATGAGTTTCCCGTAGGAGGTACCTATGTCAAGGAATAAACACCTGACCTTGGACGATCATCAGAGAATTATGCGAAAGCTAAACGCGGAATGCTCGTTTCGAAAGATCGCGCGAGACCTCGGCAAATCACCGACAACGATCACTCGTGAAATCAAGAAAAATCGTACCGTCAAGCGCTCCGGCGCGTATGGAAATCCGCATAATTCCTGCCACCATCGGCGAAACTGCTCGGCAGGACTCCTTTGCGGTAAAGGATATTGTCGACGTACGAACTGCGCCTTTTGTCAAGAAGGGTGCCACACTGGTTTGCCCAGACTTTGAGCAAGAATGCTGCCCGAAACTGGAAAGACCGCCCTATGTCTGCAACGGCTGTTAAGCACGAACCCGGTGTACGCTCGTTAAGTTTTTCTACATGCCGGCTGTCGCGCAAACCCGTTATCAAGAGACGTTGTCCGTTTCACGTCAAGGGTTCTCGTTTGAGTCACACGAGATGGAGTTTATTGAGACTTTCGTCTCGCCCGCTCTCAAGCGTGGGCTGTCTCCGTATTGCGCGTGGTCTTTGGCCAAAGATATCATCCACTTGCTCTGTGAGAACACTCTACCGGCTGGTATCGGCCAAAGCGCTTAGCGTCGACAGCCTTGACCTTCACTATAAGAGACTTTGGGAAGAGAGCGCTTTGAAAGGCTATTCCCTGTCTTGCTGACAGACAACGGAT
>CAZBOM010000057.1:0-10225 GCA_964493375.1 uncultured Mageeibacillus sp.
ACCGGCGGTGACGCAAATCGCTATATTGTGAGACCGCTTTGAATGCGGGTGTTTCAGAGAGCAACGTAGATTCAGTGTTGATGAACGAAGATTTGCAGGGAGTTGAATACAAGCTGAATAAGAGAAGGTGAGACAAAATGTTGACATTGAAAGATCGCTTAACGGAACAGTTTATTTCTTCACATGAACGCGAACAGATGACTAATCAACTTTCACTGGCTCGCAATTTGCTCGACGGACACGAATGTCCCGGGAGCGAATTTACGGGATGGCTTGACTTACCGTCGACAATGCCGGAGGAAGTGATCGCGCGCATTGAAGAAACAGCTGGCACCATTCGAGAAAACGCCGATATTCTCATTGTCGTCGGAATTGGAGGTTCTTACCTTGGAGCAAGAGCCGTCATCGAGGCGCTGTCACACCATTTTGCGAATTTGTTACCTGTTCAGGAGCGTGAGCACCCTCTGATTTTGTTTGCCGGTCATCAGATCAGCTCAGATTACATGCATGATTTGCTTGAGGTAACAAAAGGAAAACGCGTCGCTCTGAATGTCATCTCAAAATCCGGGACGACGACAGAACCGGCCATTGCTTTCCGTATTCTCCGCGAACAGTTATTCCGTGATGTAACAGAAGAAGAATTTGTTAAACGCGTCATCATCACCACCGACGAGAAACGGGGAGCGTTGCGACAATATGCCGACGAGAAAGGTTTGACAACCTTTGTTATTCCCGATGATATCGGCGGACGATACTCAGTCCTTACGCCCGTCGGTTTGTTGCCGATCGCCGTCGCCGGCATTGATATTCGTCAATTACTGGCAGGTGCGAGAGAAGAGCGTGAACGATCGATAACGCCGTTAACCGACGATTGGTCAGCCTGTGATCGCTATGCCGTCAACCGCATGTTGCTATTAAAGAAGGGATATCACGCGGAGATTCTCGCTTGTTATGAGCCTTCGATGCGTTATTTTACGGAGTGGTGGAAACAGCTATACGGCGAGAGTGAAGGGAAAGACGGCAAAGGCATCGTCACCATGAGCGTCGATTTTACGACAGACTTACATTCGCTCGGACAACTTATACAAGAAGGTCCGCGCGTATTATTCGAGACGGTGATTGATATCGCTTCGGTTAATCATGAGGTGATAATCCCGAGAGATGATTCTGATCTCGACCAACTGGGCTACCTAGCCGATAAGCCGATGAGTTTTGTTAATCGGCAAGCGATGAGAGGAACGGCTCTCGCTCACGTCTCGGGTGGCGTTCCCAACATGCGCATTGAGTTGGAAAATCGATCGGCTTTTGCTTTAGGTGAACTTATCTATTTCTTTGAGAGAGCATGTGCTCTCTCAGGCATTTTGAATGGCGTCAACCCGTTTGATCAGCCGGGAGTAGAAGCGTATAAACGCAATATGTTTGCTCTCCTGGGTAAGCCCGGTTTTGAAGAGGCTCGTGAAGCGTTGCTCCAAGCTTCTCTAGATGATTGAGAATAGTCTTTTGCGATGAAGAGATTTGATTCGCCCGCTTACCGCACCATGCTCCGTATGGTTGAAAAGCCTGCGCGTTATGTGGGAGGTGAGCTTCATGCCGTTGACAAGCGTGAAGCCTTCTTTTCACTTGATGATAATAAACGCGTTCATTTTGCGCTCTGTTTTCCCGACCTTTATGAAATCGGTATGTCGAATCTTGCCATTCAGATCATCTATGGGATTCTGAATCAAGATGAGAGAACTTTTTGCGAGCGCTGTTTCGCGCCTGATCTCGATATGCGCGCCTATTTGAAACAGGCTGATATGCCACTTGTTTCTCTTGAGACGATGACACCTTTGTCGGATTTTGATATCGTTGGTTTCTCTCTTCACTATGAACTCGCTTATACGGCGGTCCTAGAGATGCTTGATCTGGCGGGGATTCCGCTTCGCTCCGGCGAACGATCGGAAGAAGATCCGCTCATTGTCGCCGGGGGACCGATTACGTGCAACATTGAGCCGATGGCTCCCTTCTTTGATCTCGTCATGATTGGAGATGGAGAGTTTTTGCTTCCCGAGCTTATCGAACAATATCGAAAGCACAAAGCCGCCGGACGCTCGAAACATGATTTTTTGCACGCCGTTTGTAAACTCGATGGAATTTATGTGCCGTCTTTTTATAAAGCGGAATACTTCGACGACGGGACGATTAAAGAGATTATGACGACGGAAAGTGACGTGCCGACCCGCGTTAGAAAATCAATGGTGCGCCGACTTGATGAGGCGCCCATGCCTTTTGCGCCGATTGTGCCCAATATAGAGGTGACGCATGATCGCATGACCATGGAAATTTTCCGTGGGTGCGCGAGAGGTTGTCGATTCTGTCAAGCAGGATTCACGTACCGACCGCTTCGCGAGCGATCGCCTGAAGTCCTTTTTGATACAGCCGAACAACTCATTTTAAGAACCGGTTGTGATGAGATGGGCTTGTTGTCTCTTTCCACTTCCGACTATTCGCATCTTGAGCGATTGACGCGTGAGTTGTTGCCAATCACGGAACCAAAACACATCAATTTATCGCTTCCGTCTCTACGCCTTGACGCTTTTGATTTTGAGCTCGCGAAGCGACTTACTCAGACACGACGTGCGGGGTTGACTTTTGCCCCCGAGGCTGGGACGCAGAGATTGCGCGATGTCATAAACAAGAACATTACGGAAGATGATTTGTTCAACGCAGCCAAAACAGCCTTTGAGAACGGCTGGGATCGATTAAAGCTTTATTTCATGCTTGGACTGCCGACTGAGACAGAAGATGATGTCGAAGGAATCGTTGATCTTTCCGGACAACTGTTGACGCTATGGCGAGACGTGCCGAAAGAGCTGCGATCGAAACGTATCTCGGTGACGGTTAGCACGTCCTTTTTTATCCCGAAACCATTTACACCGTTTCAGTGGGAACGCCAGATATCGATTGAAGAAATGCACGATAAACAAAAACAACTATCGTCCGGACTGACAGATCGACGTGTGTCGTATCGTTGGCACGAATTTGAAAGCTCGATCATTGAAGCCGTTCTCGCCCGCGGCGATCGTCGTCTTGCCGATGTGATTGAGTGCGCTTGGCGCAATGGAGCTTATCTCGACGCATGGCACGAGCATTTTGATTGGAGCATTTGGACGGAAGCCTTATCGATTATTCCAGGCGGTTCAGATTTCTACACGCGTGAGAGACATGAGGATGAAATCTTTCCTTGGGATCATATTGATATCGGTGTCAAAAAAGAATTCTTTCTCAGAGAGAGAAAGAAATCTAAGGAGGGACTCGTTACAACATCTTGTTTTGACGGCTGTTCGGCATGCGGGTGCAGTGTATGGCAGACAGGTATATGTCCCGGGGCGAACGATATTGCGTATGATTCGTCATGGAACGAGAAAGGCGGTCTTCATCATGGATGAGCCAACGTCATCCCAGAAGAGCTGTCGTGTGATCGTTTACTTCGCGCGGCACGGCGCAACTGTTTGGCTTGCCCATCTCGATAATATGCGTTTGTTTGAGCGCGCATTGAATCGGGCTAAATGGCCTGTCGCTTGGACGGAAGATGCTTTCAACCCAAGGCCCATGCTCGTATTTGGTCTGCCGGTCGGTGTAGGGATTGAAACGCGACGAGATCCCGTTGAAGTCACGCTCGAAAGACAGATCGATATGATAATGGCAGTTCAATCGCTCAATGATTCACTCCCTCAAGGAGTTCAAATTGTTCATTGGGAGAAAGCGCCTGACACGAAGAAGAGTTTAATGGCTCTCGTTAACGCGGCCGATTACCGTATCGAAGCGCCACATATCGGCCAAGCGTATATCAAGGCATTTAGCCATAGAGATGCCGTCGTCGTATCATGGACAAAAAAGGGCAAGACGAAAGAGATCGATCTTTTGCCTAGAATTCTCGAGACGCATAAGGTGGAGACTCACTCGATTTTATTTAAAGGCGGAGCGGGGAGCTCGAATCATCTTCGTATCGATCTCTTTCTTGAAGCGCTTGTGCGCGATGGAGGTCTTGATAGAGAAGACGCTCTTGGCTCACGTATTATTCGCGAACGAGTGTACGGAGATCTATTACCTTGAACCAAGGTGCGATGACTTGACAAGTCTCTCAAAAGACAGTCAAAATGGCAGACATAGCCTTTACTAAGACGCGTCTCGCGAAGGGTATCTGCTGACAAACATTTTTGCATTTGGTTCAATGAGAATAATCAATGCGAGAGATGATAAGAGAAAAGACGGGAGTGCCTGAATGGCTGATTTACGGCTCGCGACCATCTTTGGAAATGGGATGGTCTTACAACAGAAGACTGTCAACAGACTGTACGGTTTCGCAAAGAGTGAAACGCGCGTTACCGTCGAGTTCGAGCGCTTTCCTGCCGATCGTCACGCCACGACAGAAGTTGAATCTCAATATGGTGTCTTGTTCACAGAAGAAGAAGTATCAGGCCGTGACGGTTATTTCGAGTTTCGGTTGCCGGCACTTGTTGCCTCGAACGATCCTTGTCGCTTGACAGTCCGATCGATGACAGATGTCGTCATTGTTGATGACATTCTTATCGGCGAACTTTGGTACGCCGCCGGTCAGGACAATATGGCGCAAACTGTTCGCGAATCAGATGTTGCCGATATGCTCGACGAGTGTGTGAATCTTCACCATATCCGTTTTTATCAAATGAGTTCTGACGGCTTGTCAGATAAAGTGCGCGACTATAGCTATACGCCTTTGGGAGAAGCGCAAGGAGGCGAGTGGCAACGAGGCGACCAGATGTATTTGATGGGCGAGCAATCAGCGATCGCATTCTCGTTTGCTATCGATTTTCATAATGAATGGCAAGTGCCTGTCGGTGTGATTAACGCCGCTTGTCCCGGGACCTACATTCATTCTTGGCTACCGCGTGAAATCATTGAAGCAGATCCCATTATAAAAAACCACGCCCGCGAAGTTCGTTTATATCGTGATCGCGATAACTGGAATTCTGAGATTGCGGAGCGAGAACAGAAGGATAATCGACAAGATGGTGCGAGTTTTAAGAGTTTCCCGCGCCCCCAAACAGTCGCGCTTCTAGACGGCAGAAAACCTGATCGAACAGATCCCGCGCCATTAGTCGTGCCGCGGGCGACGATTCGAAAGTCGACTGTTTTGCAACAGATGATTCCGCTCGAACATGAGTTCTCTCCGCGCAATCAACCAAGCGCTATCTTTAATCATAAAGTGGCGCCCTTCGTTGGTTTGTCTCTTCGTGGTGTTTTATGGATGCAGGGTGAAAGTGACGTCGACAGTCCCGATTATTACTTAAGAGCATTGCGCTATTTAGTGGAAGCGTTTTATGAAATATTTGAACCTGTTGATCAAAAACTGAACCTTGTCATTTCACAGCTACCTGCCTATCTCTACAATGAGATGAACGCGATCGGGTTGGCGATATTTAATGAATCGCTAGCCTGTGCCAGACATACATTGCGTGCGAATACGGGTCTTGTCACGATTTACGATCTTGCGCTTGACTACAACGAGCAAGGCGCCTTTTGCGGTGCGTTAACGCCTAAAGCGAAAAGAGAAATTGGGCGACGTGTGGCTCGCGTTGCTTCCGGACTACTCGCTGATGATGATCGCCCTAAAAGCGCTCCCGAACCGATCTCGATGGAGAGAGTCGGTAATAAATGGATGGTGAACTTTACACCTTCGGCCGTGCGAGGGCATGGCCTGCTTTTGCGACCTGGGGAAACTGTTTTGAAAGGTTTTGCGATATGTGATCGCAATCGCGTCTTTGTCAAAGCCGAAGCTCGCATCCTCTATGGTGTACGCGTTCTCGTTTGGCATGATCAGATTGATGACCCAGTTTCGTTGACTTACGGATTCTCCTCATTCAACGGCGAGGCAAATTTGACAGGCTCAGACGGAACACCTGTGTTACCTTTTCGTATTGATTTAGAGCCCTCGAATTATCTCGTCCCCATGCCTTGGTTCGACATGGACAAGCTTGAAGACTTTGGCTGGGAAGAATTATTGGACTGTGAAGTGCCGCGACTTCGAAAGAAAAATTGGCCGGGCACAAAAAAATTGTGGTCCGTTACAAAAGGTCGAGGAGAACTATCTTTAACGAATGAAGTCAACGGATATAGCCATCATGATATTAAGCTTCAATATGTCAATGCCGATGAACGTCCGGTGGAGATTGACGCCGCCGTTGCACTCGCTTCATATTATCCGCCACTTGATTTGACACCTTATGGTGGTGTCGATCTTGTTGTTTTGAATCCCGATCACCAAGAAAAACAAATTCAGCTATTATTAGAAGATGTTAACGGAGTGACCTTTGAATCATCTCCACGTAAGATTGAAGATGCTTTCCGACAACAAATCATTAGGTGGACTGAGGCAGAACTAGCGAATGATACAGCGCAAATCGTGAGGTTTGGATTTAGAATCGTCGATCCGGCTGCGCGAGGCAGCCTCATACTGATACAGATAAAGCTAGATTATCGTTCAGAAGAATCTGAGACATAATGGCATTTAAATAATAAACACGACAGCAGAAAGGCTGAACCATGAAGAAAATTGATGCGATCGCAAAAACGTTTGACCCGAAATCTGAAGAACCTGCCATCTACCGTGAATGGCTGAACGCGGATGCCTTTCGAGCTGAAGCGCCGTCAGATAAGGAATCTTTTACTATCGTGATGCCACCTCCCAACATTACGGGAGAATTGCATATGGGTCACGCGCTCGACAATACACTACCTGATGCTTTGATTCGCTATCAGAGAATGCGTGGAAAGAACGCGTTATTTCTTCCCGGAACAGATCACGCTTCCATCGCGACGGAGGCGATTGTCGTACAACATCTTCGCAAAGAGGGCACGACGAAAGAGGAGATGGGGCGCGAGGCTTTTCTGGAGCGTTGCTGGGAATGGAAAGAGATCTATAACGATCGCATTACCGGTCAACAGCAGCGATTAGGTCTCTCTTGCGATTGGTCGCGTCAACGTTTTACGATGGATGAAGGTCTGTCGCGAGCCGTCACTCGCGTTTTTAAGAATCTATATGATGAGGATTTGATTTATCGCGGTAAACGCATGATTAACTGGTGTCCCGTTTGTTCGACTTCTATCTCCGATATCGAAGTGGAGCACGAGGAGAAAGACGGCTCATTTTATACTATTCGCTATCCTTTTTCAGATGGTGAAGGCTCTATTGAGATCGCGACGACACGACCGGAAACAATGCTAGCCGATACGGCGGTGGCTGTCCATCCTGACGACGAGCGAAACAATATTTACGTCGGACGCACGATCCGTCTTCCACTAACAGACCGAGATATTCCTGTGATTGCCGATTCCTATGTCGATCCTGAATTCGGTACGGGATTTGTTAAAATTACACCGGCGCACGATCCAAATGACTATGAGATCGGGTTGCGTCACAATTTGCCCGTCATCGATATTTTGACCGACGACGCTCGCATGACAAGTGAGTGCGGACTGTATGCCGGTCTGTCAACAATAGATGCGCGTGCAGCCGTTGTTCGTGATCTCGAGGCGCAAGGGTTTCTAGTCAAAGTGGAGCCAATGCGCCACAATATCGGAACGTGCCAGCGTTGCCATACTGTCGTCGAACCTAAGATTTCACTTCAATGGTTTGTCAAAATGGACCCGCTTGCCGCGCCGGCTATCGATGCCGTTCGAGTCGGAGATACGCAGTTTGTGCCCGATCATTTCAAGAAAATTTACTTCAATTGGATGGAAGGTATTCGCGATTGGTGCATTTCACGCCAACTTTGGTGGGGTCACCGTATTCCCGTCTGGTATTGCGATGATTGTGACGAGATTATTGTGGCGGAGACGACGCCTGACCAATGCCCGTCTTGCGGAAGCCGTCATTTAAAACAAGATGAAGATACCTTAGACACATGGTTCTCGTCAGCGCTTTGGGCGTTCTCGACATTAGGTTGGCCGGACGACACAGAAGATTTCAAGACCTTTTATCCTACCGACGTACTGGTTACCGGATACGACATCATCTTCTTCTGGGTTGCACGAATGATTTTTTCTTCCTTGCATAACACAGGAAAGACCCCTTTCAAATATGTTTTGATTCATGGGATGGTGCGTGATGAGCTTGGTCGCAAAATGTCAAAGTCGCTCGGTAATGGCGTCAATCCGCTTGAGATTATTGACGAATACGGAGCCGACGCGCTGCGTTACGGGCTTATTGTGGGTACAACACCGGGGAAAGACCTTCGTTGTCGCAACGAAAAATTCGAGAATGGAAGAAACTTCATCAACAAAATTTGGAATGCCTTCCGATTCATCGTCATGAATCTCGATGATCATCTCGATTTCTCAGATGTCCGCGAAAGTGATTATACGATTGAAGATCGATGGATTATGTCGGAGCTGAAAAACACGATCATCGCGCTATCGGAAAACGTGGACGACATGGAACTCGGCTTGGCACAGGAGAAAGTCTATACTTTCCTTTGGGATCTTTTCTGTGACTGGTATATCGAACTTGTCAAGGAGCGTTTGAGAGAGGGAGGACCGTCGGGGAGAGCCGCTCAGGCTGTCTTATACCGTGTCTTCTCGGATGCAATGAAATTACTCCACCCCTTTATGCCTTTTGTGACAGAGCGCATTTACGGCATCTTGCACGAAGGTGATTCATTAATCTTAGCGACATGGCCTGAAGCCGATTCTTATCGTCATGATGAGAGCGCCATGAAAGCCATGACAAGTCTTGTCAGCGCGATTCGCGGTGTACGAAATTTGCGAGCTGAGTACAAAGTCGCACCGGCACACCGTTTTGCCGCGAGCTTCAGAGCCGACGATAAAGATCTAATCGCTCGCCTTCAAGATGGGTTGCCGACACTTTCGAGACTTGCCGGTATTTCGGCACTTAATCTTATTGAAGAGGGCGGAGCATTTGATGAAGAGGACGTTACCATCGTCTTTGTCGGCGGAGAGATTGCCATTCCTCTGAGAGAGCTCGTCGATGTTAAAGAAGAGTTGGCGCGTATGAGACAGGAACAAGCACACTTGAAACAAGAAATTGCGAGAGCTGACAAGATGCTTGGCAATCCTCAGTTTACGAGCAAAGCGCCACCCCACGTCGTCGAAGCTCAGCGCGAGAAGAAAGTTCAGTATGAAGAACAATTAGTGAGTATTGAATCGCAGTTGAAGAGATTAGAGAGTTTGGTGAACGGCTGATAAATTTTAGAGAGCTTTTAAATAGCGACTTTATCCCATGAATTGGCGTGCAGATGGCTCAAAAGACAATTGAATGAAATAGTCGTTACGATTATGCTGATGCTATACTTGAAACACCTATAGTATGAACTGAAATTGAAAAGATATTCAGATCGGCTGAATCAATTAAACCCATCAGACGAAAGATAGAAAGGGAAACACAATGCCTTTAGTCAACACGAAAGAAATGTTCAAGCGCGCGTACGAAGGCGGATACGCGATAGGGGCTTTTAACGTCAACAACATGGAGATCATCCAAGGAATCGTTCATGCGGCAAACAACCTTCGTGCTCCGCTTATCCTACAAGTATCGGCCGGAGCGAGACGCTATGCGAATCAAACGTATTTAATCAAATTAGTGGAAGCTGCTTTAATAGAATCGGGATTACCCATCGCCTTACATCTCGATCATGGCGATAGCTTTGAGCTCTGTAAAGATTGTATCGACGGTGGATTTACATCTGTCATGATCGACGGATCGCATTTGTCTTTTGAAGAAAACATTGAGTTGACTCGACGCGTTGTCGATTATGCGCACAGCCAAAGTCCGCTTGTCACGGTCGAAGCAGAACTTGGTCGCCTTGAAGGCGTCGAAGACGATATCAAAGTTTCTTCGGAAGATGCCTCATACACCGATCCCGATGAAGTCGAAGAATTTGTGACCCGAACGGGTTGTGACTCTTTGGCGATCGCGATAGGTACGAGCCATGGCGCTTACAAGTTTAAGCCGGGTCAAAAACCTGCTTTGCGTTTTGACATTCTCGAAGAAGTTTCGCGCCGTTTGCCTGGCTTCCCCATTGTTTTGCATGGAGCGAGCTCAGTCATCCCTGAATATGTCAAGATTATTAATAGCTACGGTGGCTCCATGCCGGATGCGATTGGTATACCGGAAGAAATGCTCAGGCATGCAGCTGAAATGGCCGTATGTAAAATTAATATCGACAGTGATCTACGCCTAGCCATG
>CAZBOM010000058.1:0-8314 GCA_964493375.1 uncultured Mageeibacillus sp.
CCGGATCTGGCGGGGTTCACAGGTCCACAACGCACGGGCCCCGCGTTCGGTTGCGACTCAGAGACGGCCAATTTGCCTGAGTCAGTCTGCCGGTGAAATTATAGCCGGCGACTGACTCTCAGTCTACCATATTCGTTACGCTTCAGTTAACTAATCTACGACTTCCGCGATCCAATCACCATAGCCTTCGCGCTCCATTTCAGCGAGAGGAATAAACCGAAGCGCCGCGCTGTTGATGCAGTAACGCTGGCCGCCAAACTCCCGAGGACCGTCCGGAAAAACATGTCCCAGATGCGAATCGGCGATGGAACTTCTCACTTCGACACGCTTTCGCCAAAGACTCTTATCCTCGCGGTACTCGATCATGCCTCGAGCAATCGGTTTCGTGAAGGCAGGCCACCCGCAACCGGCATCGTATTTGTCTCGCGAGCTGAAAAGCGGTTCTCCGCTGACAATATCGACGTATATACCTTGCTCATAATGCGCGTCGAATTCATTATCAAAGGGTCGCTCCGTATAATCTTCCTGCGTGACGCGGTACTGAAGGTCAGACAGTTTATCTTTTATGGTCGCATCGTCCGGTCGAGTATAACGAGGTTTATCTTCGTCGCCATCTCGGTTGTCAATAGCATCTTTCTCAAAAAGGCTTGGCGGGAGTATTGACCCGGAATTTACCGGCTCTTTAAAATCATCGGGGAGTTCTTCAGATCGCAGCGGTTCGTCAACGAGACTGAGATTGACATGGCAGTAACCGGACGGTTCGTTTTTTAAGTAATTCTGGTGGTATTCCTCAGCGGAATAATAGTTTTGAAGTTCCAAGACTTCAACGACAATAGGTCGCCTGTAATCCTTGCGACGAAAATCGATATAATCGCAGACAACTTCAAAATCGTCCTTGCTCTCGTAGTAAACGCCGGGCCGATACTGTGTGCCGACATCATTGCCTTGGCGGTCTCTCGTCGTCGGGTCGATGATTCGGAAAAAATGAGCCATGATCTCGTTGAGCGTGAGAACATCGGCATCGTATGTCAATTTTACCGTTTCCGCAAAGCCTGTCGTCCCGCTGCAAACTTCAGCATAAGTCGGATCTTCTGTTGTTCCGTTCGCGTAACCTGTTTCTATGTCAATAACGCCTTTTCCGAGAATCTGGTAATAGCGTTCAACTCCCCAAAAACACCCGCCGGCAAGATAGATAATTTTCTTGTTCATATGGTTCTCCTTATGTCCGGAGGATTGGCTCCAGATGCCGCGCTTCTCTTCTTGCGCTATTTTTTCAAGTGTCTCAAAATAATCATTAAAATGTGTCGTCGGTTCATAACGTCGTTCTTCCGCGAGCCCTTCTCGAACAAGCACCTCGTTTACCATCGTGTGTGCATCAAGCCAAGCGTAAGCGAGAAGTCGATCGTATGGATCTGTCGTCGTCTTATCAAACTGAAGATAGACAGTTCGCCCGTTTAACCAGTGTTTGACGATACGGGAGACAGACTCGCCTCGATGCGTTCTCGCGTTCTCCTCGTGATGGCTATACGATTCGGGAGTATTGATTCCAATCAAGCGAAGCTTAACAGGATGCGCACCTCTCACCACCATCATCGTATCGCCGTCTACAACGCGCTCAATCGTCACTTTCTCAAACTCGGCAAGATTGGCGGCGCCGCCCGGGCGCAAAGCATCATAGACTTCGAGCGGTTGATCGAGTGTCAAGGCGATGGCCGCCGCTTCATCATTCTCAATCGGTTTGTTTTCAGGCAAGAGAAGCGGATTCTCATCGGAACGCTTCATCTCAGGTGTTGTCAATCGGTTCTCGGTCGATGTATTCGGTTGATTCCCAATCGAGACATGACGGCAACTCGACACAGCGATGGAAGTCGCCAAAACAAGTATTAATACAATCCAAACGATTGGCCGAAATGTTCTTGATTGTTTCGCGGATAACACGCGATTGTCACAATTGTTCAACTTCATTATATTTCGATTCTACATCTTCCCATTATAGTTTCATTGTAGCGATAAGCTACGACAACACCTCTTCATACGTCTCCTCGATAAGGGCTCCGGTGGAGCCCTTATCACTTTGTACAGGTATTGTCTTTCGTTGTTTTCCGGTAAGTTGAGATGATTTCAAAATCTAACTTTTTAGTTGAGCTAATTTCTCGTCGCGCACTCGATTGACATTCCAAATGACTTTCTCAATGTCGATGGTCGTGAATTCACCATCTTGATAGAGCACCTTCCCATCAACCATAGTCAAGGCGACATCGGAGGCGTTCGCGTTTGTGAAAAGACTCGTCCCGTAATCGTAGATCGGCTGAAAATGAAGCGCATTCATGTCGATCACGGTGAGATCAGCGCGGAATCCCGGTTCGAGAAGTCCTGTGTCATCTCGACCTTGGGCCAGCGCGCCGTTTCGCGTGGCGAATGTCAGCAGCTCTTTCGTCGAGAAGAGAAGTGGATCGCGATGAATCCCTTTTGCGAGGAATGACGCCAAAGTGACTTCTTCGATCATGTCGAGATTGTTGTTGCTACCGGCGCCGTCCGTGCCGATCGTCACGCGGATGCCGTGATCGCGCCAGCTTTTTACATCGGCCAAACCGCTTCCGATTTTTAGATTGGACGAGGGCATATGACAAAGCGTAACACCTTGATCGCGGAGCAGGTCGTAATCTTCGCCTTCGATAAAGATGGCGTGCGCCGCCGTCGTCGGGACATCAAAAAGCCCGAGATCAGTAAAGTAACGCGTTGGCGTTTTGCCATGGCGTTCTTTGCATTCCTCGTGTTCCGTTTCCGTTTCAGAGAGATGGACATGCATACGCATCTCGTGCTCGCGTGCATAATCGGCAATCGCGCGAACGAGAGAGGGAACGCTCGTGTATTGAGCATGCAAAGAAGCGTTGGCGATGACGAGTCCGTTCGATGTGGCCGCGTCGCGACGCATCTGCTCAGTTTCTCGATACCATGCTGTTTTTTCCAGAACTGTCGCATCATCGCCTGTGAGCCCGTTGGCGAGACTCGCCTTAATGCCTGTCTCCATCACAGCGCGGAAGATTCCTTGTATACGCATATACATGTCGGTAAAAGAGACGGTTCCGCCTCGCAGCATCTCGGCAATGCCAAGCATGGACCCCCAGTAGACATCTTCTTCAGTCAACAGTGCTTCGAAAGGGAAGATCCTTTTATAAAGCCAGTCATAAAGAGTCAACTCTTCGCCGTAACCGCGAGTCAACGTCATCGGAATGTGTGAATGATTGTTAAAAAAACCGGGGACGATTAATTTCCCCGTACCGTCGTATACATTTGGTTCCGCTTTATGGGCGTCGGTCACATCGCGCGTGCAAGGTTCGACCGAGGTAATCCATGCGCCGTCAACTCTGACATCCATATTCTCTTTTGTCAGACCATCTGCGCCGATCAATGCGATATTGTGAAACAACATAGATATTTCCTTTCAAGTGAAAAAGAATTTTACATTCGCTCGATAACGCCTTCGATTAAAGCGCCGAGTTTGTCGGCGGAAGCGCGAGCGACGACGCCCACTTCTTCATCCGACAGCGGTTGATCGAGCACGCCGGCCGCCATATTCGTAATAAGAGAAAACCCGAGTACTTCGATGCCCGCGTGTCCGGCCGTCAATGTCTCCGTCACCGTTGACATGCCGACGGCATCGCCACCGAGTGTGCGAATCGCGCGGATTTCAGCCGGTGTCTCAAATTGAGGGCCGGGGCAATAGTAATACACGCCCTCTTGTAGTTTAAGCGGTGGAGACATCGCGGACGCTGTCTCAAACGCGAGTTGTCGAAGTCGCGGAGAGTAAAGTTTTGAAACATCGAAGAAACGATCGCCGAACTCGCTTGCGTTCGGGCCTGTCATCGGGCTCGCGCCTTCAAGTTTAATGTGATCGGAGATGACCATGATATCGCCGACACTATAATCGAGATTGACTCCGCCGGCGGCGTTCGTGACGATAAGCGTCTTCACTCCCAGAAGCGACAGTACGCGCACGGGGAGCGCAAGTTCTGTATAAGAATAACCTTCATAATAATGAAAACGCCCCGACATAATGACGGTGGGACGATGTCCTAATTGTCCGAAAATGAGCTTCCCTGCGTGTGAAGGATTGGTGGATAACAAGAAACCGGGGATATCGCGGTAATCAACGGAGAGACTGTTGACCATGCGATCGGCGATTTCTCCGAGAGATGAGCCTAGAATAACGGCAACTTCCGGATTGATTGAGATTTTTTGCTTTATAGCGTCCGCAGCTCTTTGGTAGCGTGCGAAATCAGGTTGTTCAAGCATGGTTATCAACCTCCAAGTTCTATGTCCGGTCCTTCTTCGGCCGGTCGCGTTGCCGTAGGCTCGGTGGGAGCACTTGTATGAAGCGGGCATGGGATGCTGGCCGCATTATTTTTCAAGGTATCAAAATATTCAGAAACTGTCTTCGGGCAGTAATGTGTTGCTAGCTGACCGCTAACGGCGCAAACAGTCCTTCTAACGACATTCTCTGACATGGTGAATGGTTTTGGTTCCAAATTCTCATGAATTTGGAGCATGATATCCTTCCAAATCAAAATAGGACAGCGCGTATCGGTTCTGTTTATCTCTGTTCGACGCCCATAGGCATTGTCAAATCCATACCATACAGCAGCCGTGTAGTAAGGCGTGTATCCCGCAAACCAACGGTCAACACGTTCATCGGATGTTCCTGTTTTGCCCGCCGCTTTTTGTGCGCCGAGTTTCGCATAAGGACCGATCCAGCTGGCATTCTCGAGTGTATCAACGAGTAAATTCGTCATGATGTCAGCCGTTTCAGCCGAAAAAACTTGATCGAACTGAGGTTTGTTTTCGAGAAGTACATGACCATCCGCGTCAATCACGCGTTTGAACAGATACGGTTTCGTGAAAAGGCCGTGATTCGCCAGAGCGGTGTAAGCGCCTGCCATTTCAACTGTCGTCATTCCTTTGGCGAATCCGCCGAGCGCGCCGGCCGGTTGTGGTTCATTGGTGCGGTCAATGCCCATACGTTTAAGGTAGGAGAGACCGACAGGCGGTGTCAACATGTGGGCGTAGACCTCAACGGCTGTCGTATTGAGAGAGTTGCGGAGCGCGTAGCGAACAGTCACGGGGCCGAAATGCCTTCTGCTGGAATTGACCGGCCATTCTCTTTCGGGGTTTCTGGGGTCAAAATACTTCGGTTCATCGATCAAAACGGTCGCGCCTGTGATTAAGCCCATATCCATAGCGGGGCCGTAATCAAGAATCGGTTTGATCGAAGAGCCCGGTTGCCTGTAAGCTTGCGTCGCTCGATTAAAGCCGAGATTCGTTTTCTTTTCACCAAATCCGCCGACGAGAGCGACAATTTGGCCTAATGAAGAAGGATCATTCGAAATGATTGTGATGCCGGCTTCGGGCATTTGAGGCATGTCGGGCAATTGGTCATAATTGACAGAGAATAGTTCTTTTTTCTTAAAACTTGCCTCTGCCATCCGTTGAATATCGGGGTCTAATGTTGTTTCGATGGTCAATCCATGCTGGAAAACAGCGATGTTAGCAAGTTGGCGTGAATAGCCGCGTTGTTTTATGAGCTGTTCGATCACCTCGTTGATAACGGCATCGACAAAATATGAATTGATTTTTCCTGTTCTGGTTGATTCGTCAATAGGCTGAAAACTGAGTTCGCGATTAAGAGCGACATCATATTCTTTCTCAGTAATTTTGCCGATCTCCAGCATTTTCGCAAGCGTGATGCGCATGCGTCTTAGCGCGTTTCTACGTCCATATTCTGTGGAAGGGTTGTAAATTGACGGCAGGTTCGGGATCCCGGCCAAAAACGCGCATTCGGCTAAATCAAGCTCAGCGACCTCTTTGCCGAAATAGGCTTTAGCAGCCGATTGAACACCGACATAGCGATTTCCCATGGGAACCATGTTGACGAATAGTTCCAAGATTTCATCTTTTGACAAACGCTTCTCGAGATCGATCGCACGCTCCCACTCTTGGATTTTTCTTTGTGCTGAGCGCTCATCGGCGCCGGACATCATTTTGACAACTTGTTGTGTGATGGTGGACGCGCCATGCGTATCACCGCCTAAGGTGAGGAACACATTGCCCACCGCGTTAGCGATACGCTTAGGATCAATTCCTTTATGCGTCTCAAATCGCTCATCTTCAATGGCGATAAAAGCTTCATCGAGATACGTCTTTTTTACAATAGAAATAGGCACGTACTCTCGGAGTATATTTTGAGATCCTGTCAGAACGGCAGCCTGCTTACCGTTTCTGTCGTAGATGTAGGTGGCATCATACGTTTTTCTGACATCGACGATTTCTAATGGTTGAGCTGTTGAGACATAACCGGACAGGAGACCAAGGCCCGACCCGCCGATAAAAGCAAGCCCGGTAAGCACAATGACAAGTATTAAAACAAGGCCTTTACGAACTCCTGCCCATAAAGCTGCCGGCACAGAGACAACCGACATGCTACGTGTAGGACGTCCGGTCGCGCGCTTGCGCAACTCATGTTTACTTCTCTTGTACCGACGGCTGTTGCGTATCGAAGCGGGAAGGATAGAGGGCGTCTGCGATTTTGTCGCACGCGTGCGCGCGAACTGTGTGTTCTCACTGCCGCGCTTGGCTTTTGAAGGAGAAGCGTGTTTTGTCACTCTTGTCCGCTGTTCTCTGTCCGCGGGAGGGTAACTGTCACGAGGTACTCCGCCGGAGAAGCCTTCTCGTTTCGCCGCTCGCGGATCAGGTTTTCTGTTTTGTTTTTGATCGTTCATTTATTCCAATTATCCATAAGAGTCTTCATTTTAAAGTAACGTTATTTTACCACACGTCGCCTGTTTGCTCCCATAGGCTAGGGCTTTGTTACCATTTGTTCATGTAAAAGTATAAGCATAAAAGGCGGCTCTTAAAGAATCGATAAAATGCAGGTGGGTTCTCGCTTGAAAACACAGCATCGATGGTTTAATGTAAATCCATCGAATTGGAGTGCTCGGAATGTGACGCGAGACGTGGCTCTTTGAGTCTCCATGACAATGAGAGAAGAGGTATTTCCCATGAAAACTTGTCCGAATGGTCACACTGTTCCTGACAACGCGATGTTTTGCACTTTATGCGGAGCAAGAATGGTCACGACGCCCCCGCCTTCAGGTCAATCGGCTCAATCGGAATACGTTCATTCCGATCAATTTCAGTCGAATACGCCGCCCCCACATCAACAATACCAGCAACCGCCTTATCAACAACCTCCTTACCAGCAAGGCTATCAGCAACCGCCTTACGGTGCTCCGTTTGGCGGGCCACCACTGACAGGATTCCGAGGAGAGATCCGTTCACCCGGAACGGTGATCTTGCTGACAATCGTGACTTGCGGTATTTATGGCCTTATTTGGTTGTATTCGATTTCGAAAGAGATTAACGCCGTGTTGGGGCGAGAGGCGACGACATCGAGCTATACTTTCATCGGCATTTTGTGCTTTATCTTCACCTATATTCTTTGGTCTCAAGTCGATAATGCGCTCGTAGAGATTGATCAAAAAAGAGGCATTCACGCATCGAACAAGTTCTTGACTTGGGTTCTGTTGAGTGTTTTTCTCGGAATCGGCGTTTTCATGATGCAGTATGATGTGCAGACGCGCTTGAATGCTCTTTACGAGGGACGTTATTAAATAACTTTTGCAGTGAATGATTTGTCAACACCGTAAAGTTTGCGGAAGTTGATCAATAGAATGTTTTGGGCGTCGAATGGCGAACTTGTTAGCGCGTGAATATCGCTCTAATAAAGGAAATAAGTCGCCCCCACACGGAATGGTGATTGTATACCATCGGTTCTGTATGGGGAAAGTAAAGTATCATGCGGATGACATAAGTGGCTAAATAAAGCACCACCAATGAGAAAAAAATAATATTGGTCAAACGTGGAGAAAGAGGCGAGCGAAGTGTTTTGCCTCTTTTTTTCATGATGAAACGGGCGATGGTAAACGTTGTGATCACGACGATCAAGATCAATGTCACAAGAATCAGGGGGTGCATTCGGAGTGCGGCTCCTAACTTGCCCTCCCATAAGAAAGTGATGGCTCGTGTGCTCCCGCATCCGGCACACGGAATACCGAAGACAGACGAGAAGAAACACGTGGAGCCAAACAGCTCTAAAAGCATCATGAGAATGAGCGCGAGTATGATGAGCGGCATCCATTTGTTGCGCTTGCTATCCGGCTCGGCTTTCAGACTTTGTTGATCGCGTGTTTCTTCTTGTTTTGACATTCTATTTCACTTGTCGCGTTTGCGTTTCAACCATGTGAGCAAAAATGCCGTT
>CAZBOM010000058.1:8324-10074 GCA_964493375.1 uncultured Mageeibacillus sp.
AAGGAGCTCGGCATGAGAACCTTCTTCGACAATCTCACCTTGGTCAAGAACGTAGATTCTACTGGCGTGTCGAATCGTTGAAAGCCTATGGGCAATAATCAGCGTCGTTCTTCCTTCCGACAACCGTTCGATGCCACGTTGAATAATATCTTCTGTCTCCGTATCGATGTGCGACGTCGCTTCGTCAAGAATCAAAATCGTCGGGTTCTGCGCGAGAGCACGCGCGAAGGAGATGAGTTGTCGTTCACCTGCCGAAAACTCATTGCCGCGTTCTTTGACAGCTGTTTGCACCCCTTCTTCAAGCCTCGCGAGAAAAGTCCCACCGCCGACTTCAATCAGGGCTTTTCTGGCATCTTCAGAGGTGAGCCACGGGCGATTGAGTGTAATATTTGACTCGACAGTACCGGTAAATAAGAAAGGTTCCTGCGTCACGATGGCCATGTGGCTTCTGATCGATTTTTTATGAAGCGTCACCAAGTCCTTCCCGTCGATAAGAATGCGACCTTTGTCAGGTTGGTAAAAAGAGAAAATGAGGTTCATCACCGTCGATTTGCCTGCGCCCGTCTGACCGACAAACGCCGCGGTTACGCCTTCCGGCACATCAAAGCTGACATCGTGAAGGACAATCTCGTCTTTTTTATACGCGAACGTAACGTTCTCAAAAGAGACGTGTCCTTCGACATGGTCGACCTTTTCACCGTCATCTTTGAGCGCTTCGCTATCGAGAAGCTCGAAAATATGATCGGCAGCGCCTCGAGCGCGCTCGAGATTGCCCAAGTGTTGCATCGCACGGTTCATCTGTCCAAAGAAACGAATCATGTAGTCGATGAAAAGATACAAATGACCGATCGGCACGATACTGAGCTCGAGGATGTTCCCTAATCCGAAGTAGAGGAGTGCCAAACAGAGCATCAAATAGTTCAGCGATTCCGTCGCATTGTGACCGCTGTAAGAATGAAGGCGTGTCATCCCGAGGCCGTTGCGGAACACGTCGTCATTGATGCGACCGTAAGAGTCGTACATCGACCGCTCGCGGTTAAACGCTTGGATGACCTCGATCCCTTGTATGTTCTCGTTCATGCTCGAATTGAGTCGACTGATTCCACGTCTGATTTTTCGGCTGTATCGGAGCGATTTTTTTTGGAAATCGCGGAATAAGAAAAACAAGAAAGGGAAGGACAGAGAGGCGATTAAAAACAAGCGCCAGTCGACCGATAGTAGTCCAAACAAAATGCCGAAAGCAAAGACTGCCGCCATCAAAAGCTGAGAGAGGACGGTGTTGAAGAATATGCGGACGGCTTTCGTGTCGTTCGTAATTCTCGAGACGACTGTTCCGGCCGCCAGCGTATCGAAGTATGAGACGGGCATGTTCTGAACATGGCTCATGACTTCTCGTTGCATGACGACGGAGATGCGGTTCGCAGCTGTTTGGTTAAAAATCGTTCCCACATAACGTGTGACGAGCGAAAGCAGGACCGACAGGGCATATAGCACCACGATCCAAATGAAAGTCGTATAATCGCGCGCGCCTATTCCGGGGACAATCTCACCGTCTAAAAGTCGAGAAATCAAGTAAGGACCCGCTAGATCGAGGCCGACTGTTAAAATCGTTAAAATGAGTCCGATGATGAGAGGACGGACGGCGTATTTGGCGTACTTAAACAGTCTCAAAAAACTCGCTCGCGATTTTGTGGTCGTTTGCTCGTTTGTATGATTAATCTCGGCCATCATCGCACCTCCTTTCTCTTTG
>CAZBOM010000059.1:0-10065 GCA_964493375.1 uncultured Mageeibacillus sp.
CGCCTCGTCGGTCGCGTCAAAGCGATTGAAGGTGTCGTCAGCGTCTCACGCGGTCACAATTAAAGGGTGACCGTCGCCATAAACGCAAACTTAGACCGGCTCGAGTCGTGATTTCCTTATCGCCACCACTAGAAGGGCGTCACGGAGACCATAACGACAGGGCGACGACGCGAATAGTCAAATAATGTCTTCTGAATCTGATCACGCACATAATCCGATGTCATCGATTGCGCGAGTGGTTTTTCCTTGTTCCAGAAATCATCGGCAATCTTTCTGACAGCCTCTTGGCAAAGATCGACAATGTGATTTGTCTCGCTTTCATAGATAAAGCCGCGTGTCAAAACGACCGGATCGCCGTACAGGCGATTGGCCTGTTTGTCGATGACGATCATCACGGACACGACACCGTCATCGGCTAATCTCAAACGGTCCCGAAGAACATATTCATCGACATCACCCATGCCGGAACCGTCGATTAAGATGCCGGCGCCTTCCGTGTATCCGACGAAATTCATACTGTTCTGCGAGAATTCGAGAATATCTCCGTTCGCGAGAATCGCGATGTTGTCGACGGGAATCCCCATATCGTTGGCGAGCTCCGCGTGGCGATAGAGCATCCTGTATTCACCATGCGAAGGGATAAAAAACTTTGGTTTTGTCAACGTTATGATTTGACGTAGTTCATCGCGACAGGCGTGGCCTGACGCGTGGACTTCCGAGAGTGTCTCGTAAATAACTTGAGCGCCTTTCATAAATAGTTCATTGATGACGCGATAGATGGCCTCTTCGTTGCCGGGAATCATGCTTGAAGAGAATACGACGGTATCACCGGGGATGATCTCCGCGCTGCGGTGTTCGGAAAAGGCGAGACGCGACAGAGCGGACATCGGTTCTCCTTGACTGCCGGTGGCGAGAATAACAATCTCTTCCGGCGGATAGCTGTCGATACTCTGGACATCGATGATGGTCGATTCGTTAAACGTTAAATACTCAAGACTTTTGGCCGCTTCAAAAACATTTTGCATGCTGCGCCCTAGAATGAGAACTTTTCTGTTATGAGCTTCGGCCATTGAAATGACTTGTTGTAGACGGAAGACATTCGAAGAGAATGTCGCGACGATGATGCGTCCTTTCGCTTGTAAAAAGATCTCGGTAAAGGCTCTACCCACATCTCGTTCCGACAGCGAATGACCTTCTTTTTCGGCATTTGTGCTCTCAGAGATCAGAGCGAGGACACCACGGTTTCCCAATTCAGCAATTTTTCCTAAATCAATTGGCTGAACGGTTGTAGGCGTGTAGTCAATTTTGAAATCGCCGGTGTAAAAGACAGTACCGACAGGCGTCGTGATCGCGAGCGAAACAGCATCTGCGATGGAGTGATTGACATGAATGAAATCGATCTCAAATTCGCCAATGTTGAGCGTATCGCCGGCGCGAATCACTTGAAGTTTGTCGGACGTGACTTTCGGTCTGAAATTCTCTAGTTTTATCTCGATCAGTTTCATCGACATCGGAGTTGCGTAGATGGGGACATCAAATTCTTTTATGAGCCAAGGTAACGCACCGATATGATCTTCATGACCGTGCGTGATAAGCACGCCTCGGAATTTATCGCGGTTCTCACGAAGATAGGTGGCATCGGGAATGATAATGTCGATACCAGGCATGCGATTGTCGGGGAACGCCATCCCGCAATCGACGACGAACAAATCGTCGCCATACTCAAATACGGTCATGTTTTTGCCGATTTCTCTCATGCCTCCGAGAGGGATCATGCGAAGTGCTTTGCCATCTCCGGACGAGTTTTTTCTCGTATGATCACGCGCTTGCTTCGGCGCAATTGTGTCGTGTTTTGATCGAGGCGATTTAGCCTTATCGTTTGCTTTCTTTTGACTCATTGATGAACTCCTGTAAAATAATCTGCTCTTAATCGCTTCTATAAAATGTCATTCTTGTTGGAGCAGATAATATGCATCCTACTAGAAATCATATTACCATGATCAACTCGCCGATAGGTTGCGTCATTCGTTTGAGCGTGTTAGAATACGGACTGTTCACGTTGAAGCACAGGAGGAAATGACACGTGCCAAATATTAAATCATCCATTAAGAGAGTGCGTTCGGACGAAGCGAAGTCCATCGCAAACAAGAGCAGAAAAAGTGAAATTAGAACTCTTGTCAAAAAGGCGATCGCTGCAAAAGAGCAGGGACTCCCTGAAGCGCTCCAATTGGAACGCGACGCGCAAGCCGCACTCGATCGCGCGAGCGCTCATGGCCTAATCTCTCTGAACACGGCGGCAAGGCGTAAAGCGCGCATTGCTCGGGTCAAACAGCAAGGCTAATAAACTGTATACATGTTTCTTGTCATCCGAACGGCAGAGAACCTGCCGTTTTTTGGGTGATTGCGTTATAATTACCAGATGAACACTAAGACAAAAAGAAAAAGAAATTTTGCCGTCGTCATCGCGGGGTTACTCGTGGGTATGATGTTGGCGATGTTTACGTTTGTTTTCGGTTATCTTTATTTTGTTGTAGGTCTCCGTAATTTTGAAAAGACAGGAAAAATCCCGATTGAAACGGGTCTTCATAACCTTGATGTGCCGCCCAATATGAAGGATGGGATGGAAATTCCTGTTTATCAAGGCGGTCATCTGAGGAATTTTCTTGTTATCGGCTCCGATACGCGTGACGAAGACAAACATGGTCGCTCCGATGCGATGATGCTTGTCACCATTAATACGAAAACGAAAAAAATTCATGTGACATCGCTTATGCGCGCCATCTATGTCAGCATTCCAAATGACCCTGATCCTCAATACGCGAAATATTGGTCATCAAAATATATGTTGAATGCCGCGCACACTTGGGGTGGCCCAAGGCTGTTGATGAAGACAATCCAACGAAATTTTCGTGTCGATGTCTCTCAATATATTGCGACAGACTTCAGTGGATTCAAGGGTGTCATCGATAAAGTAGGCGGTGTACCCATAGAATTGACAGCTGCGGAGGCGAATTACCTTAACAAACAATTAGGGACCTCATTTAAGGCGGGTACACAACTCCTAAATGGAGAGGCAGGCCTCGCATACGCGAGAATCAGAAAACTTGACTCTGACTTTAAAAGGATGGAACGCCAAAGAAATGTCATTTTGGCACTCTTTAAAAAAATGGGATCAAGTAGCCCAAAACAGATATCAGCGACAGCAGAAGAATTGATGCCTTTTGTAACGACAAATCTTTCTGATTTAGATTTCATGGGCTTAATGTTCGATTTTATATCGTATCGCAACTATGAGATTGATCAGATGATGTTGCCACTTGAGATGTATCAAGCAAAAGTTGTGATACGCGGCATGGAAATGTACGATATCAATTGGAGAAAGAACGTCGCAGCTCTCCACGACTTTATGGAGAGTTGACCAGTCTAAATTTTTTAATTGTTTAATACATGACAAGCACGCTAGATGATTCTTCATAGGATGACGGGAGGTTTTCAATGATAATATTAGGAATCGATCCCGGTTATGCTATTACTGGATTTGGCGTGGTCCATTATAAAAATAATCATTTTCGCGTGCTTGATTACGGCGTCGTTCGAACGAGCGCCGACATGCCTTTCCCCGAACGTCTGCTCGCGATTCAGCAAGCGCTCGGTGAGCTCCTAGACCGCTACAACCCTGATTGTGTCGCGATCGAGGAGCTTTTTTTCAGTCGCAATACAACAACGGCAATAGGCACGGCTCAAGCGCGTGGAGTCGCCGTTGTCACATCAGCGGCTTCAGATCTTCCCGTTTATGAATACACGCCGATGCAAGTCAAGCTCGCTGTCACCGGTTACGGTCGCGCGGAAAAGCAACAAGTCCAAGAGATGGTGCGTATTTTATTGAACCTTACAGAAGCGCCAAAGCCGGATGATGCCGCTGATGCGCTCGCTGTCGCGATTTGCCATGCCCACTCAGGTAATCGAGACAGTGCCTTGGCTGTCGGCGGCTACCAAAAGTAACGAGAAGAAGTGCATGAGAAACACTGACATTGACGTCATAATACACAGTTTAAAGAGGTCATAGAGATGATTGCCAGTATCCAGGGACGAATTGTTAGAAAAAGCGATGAGTTTGTCATTATCGAGCAAGGTGGTATCGGATTCCGCCTCGATGTCGCGCCACGGACTGTCGCATCACTTCCGCTCGCCGGAGAAATGGCCAAGCTATACACCTATCTACATGTCCGTGAGAATGAACTCGGGCTATTTGGCTTTGCGACAGAAGAGGAGAAGAATCTCTTTGAACTTCTGCAAACGGTGAGCGGTGTCGGACCGCGACTTGCTTTGCAGGTCGTCGACACTTTGACACCGGACGCTTTCGCACTCGCGATTTTACAAAATGATATTGATCAATTGACACAGGTCAAAGGTATCGGCAAAAAAGGCGCCGCTCGCATGGTGCTCGAATTGACAGACAAGCTAAAGAAATCAGGCGTTTCAATTACCGATGTCGCCGTTGTGAAAGCAACTCCCACTCAAGATATCGGCGGAAGTCATGTCGACGAAGTGCTCGCTGCCCTCATGGTTCTCGGGTATAGCGCCTCGGAAGCGCGTGATGCCGTCAAACGAGCGAACCCTGACCAAGATGACACCGTTGAAAGCCTCTTGAGAAGAGCGCTCGGACAACTGGCGATTTTGTAATGGCTGATTAAAATTTGATATTTAATTGAACGATGAGGCGCTTATGACACAGACAGCGTCTCTTTTATTCTGATAACATTGAAAAAAGCGATTTTATGCGCGATCAAACGGTCGAAACGACAGGGTAGTAGGTGACGGGATGTACGAATTTGACAGCCTCATGGCGCACGAAGAGATGGATGATCACTTCGATGAAGAGCGCGTTCTTTCGAGAAAAGCGTTGCGCGAAGATACAGAAGAACCTCAACTGCGACCGACGCGGTGGGGAGAATACTTCGGGCAAGAAAAAGTAAAAGCGAATATTGGTATCGCCATTGAAGCGGCAAAAGCCAGAAGCGAGTCTCTCGACCACATATTACTCTATGGACCGCCCGGCTTGGGTAAAACGACCTTGGCCGGAATTATCGCGAATGAACTCGGTGTAGAGATGCGCATTACCTCCGGACCTGCGATAGAGAGACAAGGCGATCTCGCCGCTATTCTCACAAATCTCGGTGAACGCGATGTTCTGTTTATTGATGAGATTCATCGTTTGAACAGAACTGTGGAAGAAGTCTTATACCCGGCGATGGAAGATTACGCGCTTGACATCATGATTGGCAAAGGTCCTTCGGCGCGTTCGATCAGGCTCGACTTGCCGCGCTTTACCTTGATCGGTGCGACGACACGCGCCGGTCTTCTCACATCGCCGTTGCGCGATCGTTTTGGTATTATCCAACGTCTCGATCTCTATGCTCCGGAAGAAATCGCGCAGATATTAAAACGATATGCCGCCTTATTGGGGGTCGGTATTGACCAAGATGGCTTGCAAGAGCTTTCGATGCGCTGCCGAGGAACGCCGCGCGTTGCGATTCGACTCTTGCGCCGGATGCGCGATTACGCGCAGATTCATGGCGACAACATCATCAATCGTGAGATTTGCGAGATGGGTCTATCGGCGTTGGAGATTGACAGGATCGGACTTGACGGAAATGATCGATTGATCATGCGCGTCATGGCAGAGATGTACGATGGAGGTCCTGTCGGTCTCGATACGTTAGCTGCCTCAACGGGAGAAGACTCCGTCACGATCGAAGACATCTACGAGCCGTATTTGATGCAAATCGGATTCATCGCCAAGACGCCGCGTGGTCGTATTTTAACACGCGGTGGTTTTGACCATTTAGGTATTCCTTATATCGAGCGTGAAGCGCGCTCGAACGCGACGGGACAGATGACTTTACAAGATATTCTCGAACGGGAAATGTGTGATTAGAAAGGGGATGACGAAGCTTGAGTCAGATGAAACCTTTTAAGAAATTATTACTTCACATGTGTTGTGGTCCGTGTGCGATGTGGCCGCTCAAGTCTTTGTTGGAGAGCGGCATCGATGTGACGTTGTTTTTCTATAATCCGAATATTCACCCGGAAATGGAATGGAAGCGTCGTTTAGAAAACGCCAATCGCGTGGCGGAGCATTTTAATCTTCGCATGTATGTCGAGTCGGAAAACGATTCGTTTAATTGGCGCGAACGTGAAGAAGACGGCGATCAACGTTGTCGATTCTGTTATGAAACGCGACTCGAGCGCATTGCGAGAGAAGCTTCCGAGAATGGCTTTGACGCGATCAGTACGACACTTCTTGTCAGTCCTTATCAAAAGCGCGAGCTGATCATTGCCGCCGGAGAAGAAGCCGCGTCAGTTCACAACATCTCTTTCATCGCTTACGATTGGCGTGATGGTTTTCGAACGGGACAGTCGATGGCGCGTGATCTGGGACTTTATAGACAGAAATATTGCGGCTGTGTCGTGTCGCTTGAGCATTCTGATTTCTTTGAGAAAATCTCGCGTGAGCATGAGCAATTAGCTTTGTCCGAATGCCTCAACTGTGGGAGCGTGTTAACGTTGGATCAAGAGTAAACGATCGACTGTCTTATTTAAGATTACTAACAAAAAATTCTCTATGATGTAGTCGTTAATCTGTAACGGTCAGTTGCTCTGTGATTTGTTTGAAAAAAGCTTAGTTCTCCTAAGCCATTTACTGAATAGCTTGTGATTGGTTGTTTGATAAAGTTCAGAGTAAGCTTCTAGTTTTCGTTTATTTAAATTCTTAAAATCGGCTTCGTTAAGACGAAGATTCTCGAATAAGAGTGGCGAAAGTTCTTGCTGAGACGAAACAGGTGAAAGCGTATACAACTGATCACACAACGCTTTTTCAGGTTCGGCGATTAAGAATGAATAATCTTTTACGTTCACAATCTGAATGCCAAAAGGGTAAGCCGTTTTAGGGACATCCCGATAAGTGAAAAATCCAAAAGGAGTCGCGAAAGCTTTTTTCTTTTTCTTATCGAAAGTGGCGGAAGTGAAGGTATGAACTGCTTCAGGGATCAAATCCCAATAAAATAATGCGTATTCGAACGAAAGATACGAAGGGCCATAGATACTGGCAGCTAAAAAATAGCCGGGTGTATCACGGTCTGTTTCATACAGTCCTCTTACAATAGGAAAAAGGTTTCCTCGTTCTACCATGCGCGCAATTTTATTGGCTGGGTATCGGTAACTTCTCAATTCGTCGTGCAGCATCGCCGTCGTTTTTATCATATATTCACCTCTTAATGGAACAATACTCCAATAAGTGGTGAAAAGCAAGGATGAGAAAAGAAAAGTATACGCGTCTAAAACATGTAAAAGATAATTATCGTTTTAACTCTTTCGGGTTGAGAGGTGCCGCATAAATTGTTTTGTATTGGCTGTAGATGACGCGTCCCGGATTTGATCCCGGAGGCTTTTTGACATCTCGGACACGGCAAAAATCGACTTCGACCGGACCACCGAGTCTTCCTGCACCGGAATACCATGCGGCAATGCCGGCCGCTTCTTCAAGTGTGCTGTCGGGAACGTCTTTTCCTTCCGTTGCGATGAGGACGTGGGATCCGGGGACGTGCTTCACATGGAACCACCAGTCATCTTTTCTCGCTTTTCTCAGTAATGATTCATTCTGGAAATTATTGCGGCCGGAGAGAATCGAAAACCCATCGGAAGAAGTGAACTCGCGCGGCGGCAACGGTGGCGCTTCTTTCGCTCCCTGCTTCTTCGATTTTTGTCCGCTTTTCATGTAGGCTTTCTCGCGTCGTCGACTCTTTGAAGCCGGTTTCCCGGGACTCTTTCCTTTGTCATATGAGTCATCATCTGATTTTACTCTCGATGATCGCTCCGTTTTAACGCTGTATTCGTGATCAATGGCGAGAAGGTCGTCGTGTGACTCGGCGCGCTCGACGGCGATCGCAAGAGACTCTAACCATGCGAGCTCGTCGGTGTCACGATCAATCAACTTTGAGGCGGCTTCGAGACGGCGTTCGTTTCGTTTTGCGCGATGAAAATAACGGGCCGCGTTGTCGGCGGGTGATCGAGTCGGGTCGAGCTCGCACAATATCGTCGACCCTTGTTCATGATAATTATCGAGCAAAACCTCAGTGGCTCCCTTTGGAATAGCATAGATGAAAGCGAGAATGAGCTCGCCTTTCAATTTGTCAAGCTCAGATGTTTTCCCTTTTGCGAGATCAGCTTCGTGGAGTTCTCTCTTTCTTGATGTCCGCTTCATATGTTCGCTTATTCTTCGCGACAGTGACAATTGTAATCTCTGGAATACATCGCGTTCCGAGACAAACTGATTGAATTCAGTCAGTGCGTCTGAAAGGCGATCGTAGGACTTCTTGTAAGGAAGATGCGTTAAGGGTATCGCGTGCGCGGCGAGCCATTTGCTTGTCGATTGGGTAATCGGACCGGACAGATAGATGGCGGGTTCGAAGTCACCTTCTTGCACTTGGTGGCAAATGGATTTTAGCGCGACAATCAGCTTATGGCGCTCTTCATCGCCAAGCATCGCAATGGGATGATTGGGATCGAGGCCTGCGCGATAGGCGGCTTCTTCACCAAGGATAGGCGAGAAACCGGCGACGGAACTAAATGCCGCTTGGGCGACACGTGTATTCGGCTTTATGTCTTTGAAGAAGTCATCGTCCTGAGAACTCAAGCATTCATTGATGGTCAATCTTTGCTGTTCCGGAGGCGGAATATACGGGTGAGCGGGCAACGTTTCACGCGCGCGGTTCACGCTGTGATCGATGTGTCTTAAGGGATTTAAAATCACATTCTGCTCATTGACGACGATCAAGTTAGCTGTCCGAGGCATGCATTCGAATATGAGACGGAGTTTTCGCTCGTCCCCTAACTCGTCGATTGTCTCAAAGTGAAAGATAAGAATACGTTCACCCGGCGGAGTGCTGACTTTCCCGAGTCTCGCGCGTCGAAAGTGCTTTCGCATAAACATGACGAAAGAGGGAGGAGGCGATAAAGATGGAACACCGGCCCCCGATGTCATTTCAAAAGCCGGGCGTGAAGGATTCGCGCTGAGCATGATAGCGAGGCGTCCCTCGCTTTGAGAATACAAGTGGACGACGAGGGAGTGGCGGTCACGCATGGCGATGCGATCGACGAGGGATCCTGTCAATCGTTCATTGAGTTCTATCGCTAGCGTGCCGGTTGTGATGCCATCCATTCAAAGTCACCTTGTTTCTTTTCGAGTTTTCCGTTTCATAGTATCATGAGAGACAAAGAGGGAGGAGACAGATGGCAAAAGCAAAGAAAAAGAGTAGTCGTTCCTCGAGTAAACGCTCAAAAACAAATAAATCGAGATCAGGCTTCACACCGGAAGAGTTGCGATTCTTTCCGCGTTTTATCGCCTCTAAAATAGGACGATGGGTCATCGCCGTCTTGGCGGTACTATTGTTGCTCACACTCAACGTGTTAATAGCCGGGAAAAAGGTCGATCGTTTCTTTGTGATGACGGGGATAGAGCTTCTCATCGGTATCTTTGTCTTCTGGATTTTGCTCCTTTATAAGCGCGCTTCGAAAGCAGCTTAGTAGATTTAATTGCTCTCGAGATAATATGCTTGTATCTGTGATGAGAAAGAAGGTTCGCCGATGTCAAGGTCATCACGAAAACTTATTGTCATCGCTATTGCGGTCATCATGACATTTCTATTGATCCCGACAACGTCATGCTCAAGCCATGATAAGTTGAGGACCATTTCGGCAAAAAGCTTATTTGACGGGGAGTATGCTACGTTTAAAATCATGGCACATGATGTATTGCCCGGCGTGTTAGAAGGTTTCGGCTACGTAACATTCAGTTCTTATAAAAGCTTTGATGAAATATTTGAGTCAGTTACCAACGATACTGATATGAGCGCTGCCAAATACCCCGAGGCCATATTCTTCAGTCGTATATCGGGCGAAAACAAGCAATACTATTGTCTCTCAAAAATCCCGAAATCGAATAAGCAATACGTATTTGGAGGTATGCTCGGGTTTGCCGTCGACGACATGGCCTCTGATCCGGAG
>CAZBOM010000060.1:0-10043 GCA_964493375.1 uncultured Mageeibacillus sp.
ACCTCTTGCACCCCAAGCAAGCACTCTAGCCACCTGAGCTACACCCCGATCACCTAATCGATAATATCCTCAAGAACCAGAACTGTCAAGAACTTATCAATTTAAAACAAAGCGGCCTTATTCTTCTTGCATTTCGTACGATCAAAACCGTTTCCGAAGGCTTCCTTATATTCCAGCGCAAATAAAAGCGCATCACAATCACAATCTTTAACAATTTGTCGAACCGAAGGAAGCTCTTTGTTACTACATGCACACAAAATAAATTCTTGATCAGTTTTTGTGTATGATCCTCGTGCTTTGACAAACGTAGAACCTCGATCTACCTTCTTAGAAATACCATCACTGATTGACTCGACATTCGAAGAAATTATCATCACCATCTTGCCGGATGCGAAACCACTCATGATGCGATCAATAACTGTCGTAGATACAATGGTAAAAACGATGCCATACAAAACTGCGTCGATATTTTTATAGACAAAAGCCCCGGCAATAATCAAAGCGCCGTCTGTGAGCAGCGATATCTGGCCAATCGACAGATGCGGTCGTCTGGTTCTCAGTGACATAATCACGAGATCGCTTCCACCTGTACACGAATTATTACTATAGATAAGAGCTAACCCCGCTCCACTGAAAGCACCGGCAAATAAAGCTGCGAGCAGTTGGTTCCCGTGGTACAAAGGCAACATCGGAACAAGCCAGTCAAGAAACAACGCATTAATCACCAGCGTGACAAATGTTCGCAGCAAATAGCGCCATCCCAAGAATCTAAGCGAAACAGCGATAATTGGAAGATTTACCGCGATTTGCAATAAGCCCATCGGCAATCGAAACAAATAATTGAGGATGACGGCAATTCCGGCCACACCTCCCGGTGCAAATTTTGCAGGTGCCGCAAAGATGACGATCCCGATACCGTAAAACGCCGATCCAATAATGTCAATTAGAAGAGCTTTCGCTACAACGGCAGAGTCTATATCCCATTTTAGTAACTTCACCGATTTCATGTCCTAATCTCCTAAAAAGTTCCCTGAAAGCCTTTACCGATAATTTGGCTCGTGTTACTTATTGTGATAAAGGCATTCTCATCCACTGATTTAATATAGTCACGTAATGAAACCGCTTGATGTCTTTTAACAACACATAGAAAGACACTTCTTTCTTCCCCGGTAAAAATACCTTTTCCGTTGAGAACTGTCGAACTCCTATGTAAAACATCCGTGATGTATTCAGAGATTTTTTCCGGTTGAGAGGTTACGATGGTAAAATACTTCACCTCATTGAAATTCTCAATAAGCGCATCAACAAGGAAACCTTTCATCAACAAACCTAAAAGTGAAAAGAAAACAGTTTCAAGGTGAAAGACGGAGAAAGATATTAATGCGATGACAATATCACTGAATGCTAAAGCTCGCCCAATATTCCAGTTAATTTTTTGATGAAGAATCATCGCGATTATATCTGTCCCGCCAGTCGATATTTTAAGATTAAATAAAATAGCGGCACCGATAGCCGGAAGCATCGCAGCAAATGTTAACTCCAAAATCGGTTGCCCCGTAATCGGAGCATCGATCGGAGCGATATATTCCAATAGCAGGATCGATGTCGAAAGTAGTAATGATGAATACGCCGTTCCAAGCGCAAATCCTTTTCCAATAACACAAAATCCAACAATTAGAAGTACACCGTTCAACATCCAAGTCCATAGGCCTTGTGAAAGCGGTGTGACTGCACCTAACAAAACTGATAGTCCACTTACACCGCCCATAATGAAATGGTTTGGGAACTTAAAAAAATAAACGCCGACAACGACCAGTAATACGCCCAAATGCAAAAGAGCGATCTCTTTCCAAGTCCATCTCTCTTTCGCTTGCAATTTTTTTCCAAACACAAAAAAAACTCCCTAGGCAGGAGAGGAAGAACGCACAAATAACGCTAACTTCCGCTTCTGTCATACACCGTGACACGGATTTCTGAAAGGCAAGTCTTCTGGCTTAACGCCCGCTTCTCACCTTCCCGGTGTGACCCAGTGGTTTCGAGAGCAGTTATGCGTATGACAGCGGCGGGACCGCACAGGCATTTCACCTGTTTCCTTATTAAGTCTTGCGACACCAATCAGATTATTCAATCTGCCATAACGATATCACTGGGTAATGACAACGTCAATGTCTGAGAAATAATAAAAGATGTGCGTTTCGAAGCAAAAAGATTCAGTGAGTATCTTCTTATCCAAATAATAAACGATGAAATAATTTTGCAAATATTTTGCTCTAAAGTGAAAAAAGCACCTCAGCGTATTTTGCTAAGGTGCTTTCTACTTTGGCAGGGGAGACAGGATTTGAACCCGCAACCCACGGTTTTGGAGACCGTTGCTCTACCGTTGAGCCACTCCCCTATTTAAGGTGGTCCCCTCTCAGGTGCCACCTAACGGCGTTCATCATAACAAATGGTTGAAAGCCGTGTCAATTCTAAGAAATTTTATGGGAAGACGACATCATCTCGACCAGATTGTTTATCGGCATTTATCGCTCAATCAAACAGATCAGCGCGTCTTCCCAAACTTATCTAATAAATGCTATTAAAAGTGACGTTCGCCTCTTGGTTCACCGCGACGTCCGCCACGATCACCATTGTCATCACGGCGTTCACGTTCACCGTCGTTGTTACGGAAGCTTGAGCGTCTGCCATCACCGCGGTTGTCACGTCCACCACGGTCACTGCGATCGCGTCCGCCTCTGTCACCACGATCTCTACGATCGCCTCCACGGTCACGGTCGTTGCCGCTTCGGAAGCTACGTCCGCCGCCACTGCGTGAGGAGCGTCCACCGCTTCTGCCGCCTCTGCCCTCTTCGTTGCTCTGCTCGACGTAACCTTCCGGTTTTTCCATCAAGTCACGCATGGAGAGATTCATACGACCTTGGTCATCAAATTCGCTCACGATAACTTTCACTTCATCGCCAACAGCGACAGCATCTTCGACGCGGTCAACATGACCCCAACCCATTTTCGAGATATGGACGAGGCCTTCTTTACCGGGAGCGATCTCAACGAAAGCGCCAAACGTCATTAGGCGTGTGACAACACCGTCAAAGACAGTGCCCGGCTCGGGATCAAACACGATCGCGCGAACGATATCCATCGCTTTTCTGCCTGACTCTTGATCAGTCGAAGCGATGTAAACGTGTCCGATAGGACCGTCTTCTTCCACATCAATCTCCGTGCCGGTCAGTTCGGTGATACGGCGAATGACTTTTCCGCCGGAACCGATGACATCGCGAATCTTATCAGAAGGAATATCAATCTGGTCGATCTTCGGCGCGTAAGGCGCGAGCTCTGTGCGTGGCTCGGCGATACAAGGAGTCATCGTCTCCTTTAAGATGCGAAGTCTTCCTTCACGCGTCAGGTTGAAAGCGTCGCGGATGATATCAAGTGTCAAACCGTCAACTTTAATGTCGACTTGAATGGCGGTAATACCGTCACGTGTACCGGCAACTTTAAAGTCCATGTCACCGAAGAAATCTTCGATGCCTTGGATGTCCATAAAGACGAGATAACGGTCTTCGTTCTCGGGATCAATGATCAAACCTGACGAAATACCGGCGACTGGCTTTTTAATCGGAACACCGGCGGCCATTAAAGCGAGTGAGCTCGAGCAAACGGATGCTTGCGAGGTTGAGCCGTTCGACATCGTGACTTCCGAGACGCAACGAATGGCGTAAGGGAATTCTTCGGTGTCAGGAAGAACGGGAATCAACGCGCGCTCTGCCAAGGCTCCATGACCGATTTCACGTCTTCCGGGTGAACGGTTCGGACGAGCTTCACCGACGCTGTAAGCCGGGAAATTATACTGGTGCATGTAACGCTTGCTTTCGCGAGTATCCACACCATCGAGACGCTGAGCGTCACTGACAGTGCCGAGTGTGCAAATCGTCATGACTTGCGTCTGCCCACGCGTGAATAGCGCTGAACCGTGGACGCGCGGGAAAAGATCGATGGCAGCTGAAAGCTGTCTAATCTCATCGAGCTGACGACCATCGACGCGGCGCTGTTCATTCAAGAGATAATCGCGGACGACGTATTTTTCGAGATCGTCAACGATGCTGGATGTAAATCCGATTTCTTCCGGTTGATTTTCTTCGATAAACGCTCTGATCTCACTTGTCAATTCCGAGACGGCTTTGTCGCGGACTGACTTATCAGCGGAGAGGACAGCTTCGCGCATTTTGCCCATGAAAGCGTCCTTCACAGAGGCGAAAAGACCTTCCGGAGCGTTCTGCGATTCATAGGTGAATTTTTCTTTTCCGATTTCGGCGCGCATGTTTTCGATCATGAGACACATGTCTTTGATAACTTCGTGTCCCTTTTCGATCGCTTCGAGCATCTTCTCTTCAGATACTTCGTTGGCGCCCGCTTCGATCATGTTGATCTTCGTCGCTGTTCCGGCGAGGAAGAGATCGAGATCTGACGCCTCAAATTGCTCAAGTGTCGGGTTGACGATGACCACGTCATCGATCAGCGCGATTTGAACGCCGACGACAGGACCATTCCAAGGAATATCGGAAATGGAGATCGCGGCCGATGTGCCGATCAGCGCGGCGACTTGCGGTGAGTGATCGTGATCGACTGAAAGGATCAAGTTGTTCACGACGACATCATTGCGAAGATCGTGCGGGAAGAGCGGACGAATGGGACGGTCAATCGAGCGAGATGTCAAAATCGCGTTCTCCGTGGGACGTCCTTCTCTCTTTAAAAATCCACCGGGGATCTTCCCGACGCTGTACATTTTTTCTTCATAGTCGACTGATAGCGGGAAGAAGTCAATCCCCTCGCGCGGCTCTGTCGACGCGGTCACGGTCGTCAAGACCGTTGTCTCGCCGTAACGTACGAGTACGGCTCCGTTCGCGAATTGAGCGAGCTCGCCCGTTTCCAAAATAAGCGGCGCGCCTGATAATTGCATTTCAAAAGTTCTTTTTACCATGTTTTCCTCCACAATGGTTTGCGTACTTATTCGGAACATGGCCATAAAACCATACGCCGAAAGATGAACGTCTCGTTCATCGCCGTACGACAATAAAATTAAGTTTTCTTACGGGATCTGATTTCAGGCAATAGAGTGTAGAGTCCGCATCTCTCTCATTGTAGAGAGGCGCAATCTACGTCCCACTGCCTGCACCGATGCCGATGACCATAGAAAGCGGCGGTCATATCAGGCCGCCGCTTCATTTCTTTCGTTAACGTCTCAAATTCAATCTGGCAATCAGTGCGCGATAACGCTCGATATCATCTTTCATCAGATAGTCGAGAAGAGCGCGACGATGGCCGACGAGCTTCAGCAGTCCGCGACGCGAATGAAAGTCTTTCTTGTGCGACTTCAGATGCTCTGTCAGGTGATTGATTCTCCACGTCAGAAGCGCGACTTGCACCTCCGGTGAACCTGTGTCACCCGGATGTGTTGCGTAAGCTTCAATGATGGTCTGTTTTGTTTCTTTGTCCATATTATCCTCCTATACTCCCGTTGACAGCGTAAGGGTCGGACCGGCCGCAAACGACGTCAGGGAAATAACCACGCGTTATTGTAGCACAGATCGACCATCTGTGCCACGAGCAAATTTTTCTCTATTAACGGTAAGCCTCGGTACTAAACTAAGGCGGTCACTAAGTTGCCTCTTCGCTAAACAAAAATTAATTTGAACGATGTACAAAAGTCTATGTCACTCCTCCCGACACTGTCCTCGGACGATCTCCCACATGAGTATCGCGCCGGCAGAGGCGACATTGAGCGATTCAGCCTTCCCTTTCATGGGGATCATGACGGTTATATCGGCGGATGATAATGCGGCATCCGACAATCCATTCCCTTCATTGCCAAGTATCACAGCAAGCCTACGGGCTTGTGGCCTTCCCTGCCCCAAGCTCTCACCGCGAAGTGCTGTCGCGACGAGAACAAATCCTTCTTTTTTTAAGTCTTTGGCCACACTCTCAATGCTTGAGTCGATCTGGACAATTGGAAGATGGAAGATCGACCCCATGGAGGCTGCGACTGTTTTTGGGTTAAAAATTGTCGCTGTCGATTCTGTCATAATCACACCGTGAAAACCGAGCGCATCGGCTGTGCGAATCAGCGTACCGACATTCCCGGGGTCTTGCACATCTTCCAGAACAAGAACCTGTAACGGGACAGTATCTTCGTTTAAGCCTTCGTCAGTCACTTGATCGATTGCCGGATCACGCTTTTTCTTATGTTTCAGTGTTTTCTTTTTTGAATCTGATGGCCCTTGCCCGCAAAAATTCTTCTGTTCTTTCATCGACTCAAGAACACTTTTGCCGGCTGTTGCGATCATTTCTGCAAGAGATACGGTCGACGGACTAAAAACTGCCAACACACCCTGAGGTGTCTTCATGGCAGACAACCGCTCGAATAAATGAGGCGCAAGCCACAACATTTTGTCTGACGACAAATCACAAATACTGTCACGCGTTTCGTATTCGAGTTTTTTCATCGTCATTTCCCCTCGAGAATTTTTTGGGAAAACGAGATACTCCGGTTCGATGTTGTCATTCATCAGGTCGGCGACATGGCGCGATCCCTCAATTAAAATGAGCTTTTCTTTTTTGGATTGATGCGGCGATTTCAAACTGTGAAATTTTTTGAACAACGGATTATCGGCGGATTCAATGACTCTCATGGTAATTTCCTCACGTTCATTCATTCCGATTATTCTCACTTTCAATTCTAGCACGCGTGATGCAATCAAACGGCAATACAAAAGGCGGATCACTCCGCCTTTTCTATACTTATTTTGCAAAAGCCCACTTATTCAAGCTGAGAGCCAACCGATCGGCTTTTTTACGACTCTGATGTGGCAAAACAGCTTTGCACAAAATGACGCTGACGACTAAGCCTTTTAAAAAGATTTAGTTGATTCGAACTTACGCGTTGAGCGCTTTTTTCGAAACTTCAACGAGCTCGGCAAATCCGCTCTTGTCGTTGACAGCGAGATCCGCAAGGACTTTGCGGTCGAGACCGACACCGGCAACGTTCAAACCGTTGATGAAACGGCTGTAACTCATGCCGTTGGCGCGCGCGGCGGCGTTGATACGGGCGATCCACAGACGACGGAAATCACGTTTTTTCAGGCGACGATGATCGTAGGCGTACTGCCCTGATTTCATGACGGCTTGTTTCGCGACGCGGTAGTTCGTGCTCTTGCGGCCGAAGTAACCTTTTGCTTGCTTTAGAACTCTTTTATGGCGACGGCGTAAAACCGATCCTCTTTTAACTCTAGACATTTCTTGGCTCCTTTCCTTCTCTCAAAAACCAACGCTTACTTATATGGCAAAAGTTTGCGCAGACGTTTCGCATCTTGCTCCGACGCGACGACCGTCTTACGAAGATTGCGTTTTCTCTTCGGTGATTTTTTTGTCAAAATGTGGCTCGTAAATGCTTGAGAGCGGATGAATTTTCCCGTCCCTGTTTTCTTGAACCGTTTCTTCGATGAGCTATGTGATTTCTGTTTAGGCATACGTAGCCCTCCCTTCATGCGTTAAAAATCGTATCTTTTGTTTTATATTGATATGCATCGGCTGGATTTTGATAAACAATCTCGCCTTGCGGTCAAACTAATTCACTGACAGAACCAATGTTGCTGCCGTTCTATCTAACTAATGCGCTAAGTCTCATAGTCAGCGATGCGGTGATCGTTATCTGACTTATAAAACTTAATTGTCGAGGCTTCGCTTACTCTTTGGCCGGTGCCAAGAACATAATCATGTTCCGTCCTTCGGCGCTTGCGGCGCGATCGACAACACCGATATCGGCGACAGCTTCAGCGAATTCGTCCATCACACCGTAGCCTTGATCTGTGTGAGCCATCTCTCGGCCGCGGAAGCGAATGACGACTTTTACACGGTCGCCCGCCTCAAGGAAGCGCCTTGCATTTCTCACTTTGACATCGAAATCGTGCTCTTCCGTCGTCAACTTCAATTGAACTTCTTTGACGTTGACAATCTTCTGATTTCTCTTCGCCTCGCGCTTCTTTTTGTCCTGCTCGAAAATGAATTTTCCATAATCCATGATCTTGCATACCGGATTATCCGGTGATGGCGAAACGAGCACTAGATCGAGATTCGCGTCATAAGCTCGACGCTGCGCCTCTTCGGCCGGTACGACGCCTACCATTTCTCCATCTTCATCCACCAACCTGACTCGAGGAAAACGAATGTCCTCGTTTATCTGGTGCGCTCTCTTTACGTACTTGATATCGAACCTCCTTTTTGACCAATAAAAAAGCGGTCTTGTTCCGCTCAACAAAACCACCTGTCTCTAGTAGGGTTTCTTGACCTCTTCACGTGAGTTGGAGGTGAGAAGCGGAACTTCTACTTGCTCGTCACAGAGTATAAGCGAATGAAATGACTTTCGTCAAGCGCTTTTTTTAGCTGATCAGACTTTTTCCTAAATAATTAAGGTTTCAATAATCAGGTGCTTACGACATCACAGAAAACTAGTGGTAGCGTAAGCCTTGTAAAAACTCTCGCGTTCTCTCATATTTTGGTTGATTGAAAATTTGATCCGGCGTTCCCTCTTCGAGAATTCTCCCCTCATCCAGAAATATAATTTTTGAAGAAACTTCTCTCGCGAACATCATTTCGTGCGTCGCGATGAGCATGGTCATTCCCTCGGCCGCTAATGAACGCATGACTTCCAAGACTTCGTGGACCATTTGAGGGTCGAGCGCTGATGTCGGCTCATCGAAAAGCAAAACCTCCGGCTCCATTGCAAGCGCACGGGCGATGGCGACGCGTTGCTTTTGCCCTCCCGACAACTGTCGAGGTTTCGCATTGACAAACGGTAACATTCCTACCTTTTCAAGATAGACACGAGCTCGCTCTTCTGCCTTTTCTTTACTTAATCCTTGAACCTTTTGCATCGCGAGCATGCAATTTTTCAGGACATTTAAGTGCTCGAAAAGATTAAAACTCTGAAAGACCATGCCGACTTTCGCGCGGTACTCCGCAATGTTGACGCGCGCGCGACTCACCTCTTCACCTCGAAAGTAGATCGCACCTGAGGTCGACTCTTCCAGAAAATTGAGACATCGCAATAAAGTCGATTTCCCCGAACCGGAAGAGCCGATCAAGCACACGACATCGCGCTCATGTAAATCTAAATTCACTTGGCGCAACACCTCATGGCTGCCAAATGTCTTAGACAGATTTTCAATTTTTATAACGGTTGAATCACTCATATTTGTTTTCCTAATGGATGCCCTATAAACTGTTCTTGCTGTGTACATGTGCCCGAATTACCGTTCATTTGCGCGTTCACCGTTTTGACGGTTGATCATAGCGAATGAGTCCACTCGTATGCGCGAGTGTATCGGTCGTCGAAAGGTCATAGTGCCTTTTACCGTCGATTCTTTTCTCCAATCGACGCAGTAACCAGGAGACTGTCAACGTCATGATGAGATAGATCACCATCGTAATCGAAGCCGATTCAAAGTAATTGTAAAGTGAACCGCTGACGCTTTTATGGACGAAAAAGAGATCCGTTATGCTGATGACCGAGAGCACCGCCGTATCTTTTATATTGATGATCAAGTTGTTGCCTATCTGAGGAATGATATTGCGGAATGTCTGCGGCAGGATAACATAGAGCATCGTCTGGTAATGCGTCATGCCAAGCGCGTGCGCGCCCTCTTCTTGCCCCGGGTCGATCGACAGTATCCCGCCTCTGACCGTTTCCGCCATATACGCGCCTGTATTGATCGAAACAATGAAAAAAGCGGCTGTCCACATTTCCATATTGATCCCGAGCGCCAATCGTGCGCCGTAGTAAATAAATACGGCTTGGACGATCATGGGCGTACCGCGGAACAATTCAACATAGCCTCGCAAAATCACTTTGGCTATTTTCAAGCCGATTCGTTTGGAGCGGCTCTTTCCGACATCGTCAGGAATCGCCTGGACAATTCCCACCGCAAAGCCGATCAAGCACCCGATAAACGTCGAGACAAACGAGATGATGAGCGTATTGCGCGCGCCGA